>JAYTQW010000344.1:0-7051 GCA_043746535.1 Rhodospirillales bacterium | reverse complement strand
AGACCGCCGCCTCCTACGCAGCAGGGGTCGCCATCGCAGCGTCGATCGACTGGATCAAGTCCTTGATCCGATGAATATTCAAATGCGAACGGACCCTAGGCGCTCGACAATCACCCTCTGCAGGCGGCCTTTCTGTATCGGGCCAGGCTCGAGGCAGTTCGGTGCCAAGCTTCAGTCGACGGCCACGGCATCGATCCCTGGCATCTTGCGGCCGTGCTGGAAGGGCTGCGGCTGCGGATGGATCACGCGCTGCGCATCGTCGACCGCGGACAGATCTTCGAGGCGGCTCGGACCGCTCTCGTGCTGCACCAATGGATTGTGGAGCCAGATTTCGATCAGGAGGGCGAGATCCAGGACGCCGAGCGTCACCTAGCAGGCGCCGCCGGTCTGGTCGGTGTCGGTGAGGCGTTCTGGTCGTGGCTGGACTCAGGGGGTACCCGGCCGGCAATCCGCGGCGCCCTCGTGCGCTTCTGGACCAAGAACCGCCTGCTGCGGGCGCCCGTCCCGCTCACCGGTCCGCGTGCCCTCGGCGCCGAAGCACCTGCCGGACGAATGGAGTGGCTGGTGACGTTTCTGGAAGCCCTCGCGAGTGAGGCGGCCGACTATTTGGAGATGCTGCGCAGCCTTGAGCGCTCCTGGGTCAGCGCCCGCGCCCGGGTGCCGGGCCGGCGAAGCACCTCGCGCGCGTCCCTCGCCATCGACGTGATTGCGGCAGCGCCGCTGATCTCCGCGACCACACTGGCCGGAGTAATCGGCATGTCGATCAAGTCCGCGACCGAGCTGCTGGACCGGTTCGTCGCGGGCGGCGCGGCCGTCGAGGTGACGCATCGCTCGGCACGCCGCCTGTTTGGGCTTGCCGGCATGACCCCGCTTCGCGAGGTTGCCACCCCGCCCAGGCGACCGCTTCCCGGCCGTGGGCGTGGACGGCCGCGTTTAGTGCCCGAGGACGTCATCCAAGCCACGCCTGCGCCAGAGCCTTTACCGCCCGCCGCCCGATTTGAGCGTCCGAAGATCGACTACGCCGCTTTGGAGGCAGCCATGGCGCATTGCGATCAAGTCATCCGACAATCCCGGGCGCGGCTTCAATCCCTGTCCTCGGCGTGCGAACCGTCTGCGATCTCGATCGCGACGCCAGGTTGATCGACAAGCGCCGGGTGTCCGAGCCGGTTAGCGGCCTTGCTACGGCGTCGCCTAAAACGCCTCTCGCAAACCATAGCGTTTTGGGCTACAGGGAAGTATGGCACACACAGCGACCACTCGCCTCCCGCCTGCGACACGGATCCCGGCTTTCGAGGCGGAGGGCAATCTGCTCGCTCTCCTGCCCAGATCGGTACTCGGGAAAGATCGTCACATCGACATCGTCGTCGTCGGCGTAAAGCCTGGGTCCTCTGCTTTGATTGAGGAACTGCGATCGCACTCTGCGGGCTCGATGGTCTCCGCCACGCAGGTTCGTAATGTCCACGGGAGTTACGACATCGACGTCGTGCAGACGCACGCCGACCCGGACCACACCGCCGCCCTGGGTGCTCTCCTTTCGCGACTCCATCGCGCACTCCACAGGGCGGCCGGCATTGCCAGTGATGATCTGGTACACAGAGCCTTGGGACGGCCGAGCGACATGGGCGCCGTAATCGATCTGCTGCGCTCGACGCTGCCGCTGTTGTCGGCCGAACAGGAACTCGATCCCGACATCGGCGAGCAGGTTTCCGCTCTCTCCCTTGAGGAGGAGCTGATTCAGCGGGCGGGCGGGCTGAAGGACACCAAGTGGGCCGCGAATTATCTCGCTATCAGTCCCAAAAGCGTTGCTGCGAAAGCCCGCCGGAACGAGCTGCTTGCGTTAACCCGCGGCGACCGCAATCTCTACCCGGCCTTTCAGTTCCAGGCCGGTCAGGTCATGACCGGCCTGCGTGACGTTCTTCAGGCGCTGCCGCTGACCAATGGCTGGTCACGGCTGTCGTTTCTCCTGACGCCCGATCCGGCTCTTGACGATCGCACTCCGCTAGAGGCATTCGGCACTGACCGCGAGACCGTCCTGGCGCTTGCCTTGGGCGTAGATATTCAGGGAGCGGCGTGACGGGAACCGCGCCGGACGATGCAGACGCGCTGCCGGAGCCTCCCGCCGACATCGCTTCACGCAAGCTGCCGCTGGTCGAGCATCCTGTCGGGCCGCGGTTCGTCCGGATACATCGGGCGTCGGACGGAGCGATTTGGTTTGGCAGGGACGCGGCTACGGGCACCTTTCGGGTGCCGACCAATCGGTTCGACTCCCCCGACCGGTCGTATGGCGTGCTCTACGTGGCTGTCACCCGAGACGGAGCATTTGCCGAGTCGATCGGACGCAAGCCGCGCAGCTTCCGATCGGATGCAGAGTTGACTGAGCTGCTTGTGACCAGCCTGGAACTGCTCCGTCCGGTTCGCTTGGTCGACCTGCATGGGGGCGCCGCCGTCGGTGCGATCGGCGTGACTGGGGTTGTCGGCGTGGGACCGCAGAGCCTTGCGCGACGCTGGGCGAAAGCGCTGCACGCTCATCCGGACCAGCCGGATGGGATCGAATATCGCTGTCGACACAACTCGGACGAGCTGGCAGTCGCACTTTTCGACCGGATTGGGGGAAACGCGACCAAGGCTGTGGGGAATTCCCCGCTCACCTCGGATCGGGCGTGGCTAGGCGCAATGCGATCCCGTTACCAGGTCTGGGAGCCTCCGACTTGAGCCGATTGCATCTCGGATCAGCGTCTTGCCATGATAATTGGCAGTTCTCCTGGAGAGGAGCGTTGGATTGCGGGCCTACGTCGCGCCAACGATTACGCCAGGACCGCTCTGTGGGCGGACAACAAGGCCCGCTCCAATATCAGCAATGGGAATAGGGGAGAACACTCGAGCCCCCTGCGCGGCACATAACATCCATTATGTTGCATAAAGGATTGCCCTCTCGATTGCCAGCGATGCAATCAATGATTACATTGGATGTATGGCAGTCGTAGTGACAAACACGAGTAGCATCACGATCCGTGATCTTGACCGAGCGCTTAAAGAGCGGCTGCGCGTCCGCGCGGCCCAACGCGGACAGTAATCACGCGTTCGGCGAGGCTGACGTTCTCGACCCTGAACTGCACCAGCTCGGACGCGCGGGCACCGGTCTCCAGCAGAGTTTGTATCATCAGCCCAGTTCTGCCGTCCTGGGCGTAGGCCTGGTTGAGAAAGCGCAGCTCCTCCTCGACCGTCAGCCGGTCCACGCCGCCGCGGCGTTCGGGCGAGGCACGCAGACCGGCCCTCGATTCAGCGGGGCATCTCCATGCTGGCGCAACCACCGTGGACACCCCATGCGCTGTAAGGCGTCGGTCAGGTCGGAGCCGTAAAACCTGTGCCAACCCTGGGCGAA
Source organism: Rhodospirillales bacterium (assembly GCA_043746535.1). GTDB lineage: Bacteria > Pseudomonadota > Alphaproteobacteria > Acetobacterales > Acetobacteraceae > CAVRQM01. The sequence goes on along the minus strand of JAYTQW010000344.1, from coordinate 3,669 downwards.
AGCTTGGCTTTAGGCGCGACAAACATGCAGTTTTTCCTTCGCTATTCGGTGCTGGCACTCTCTGGCGCCACGATTTCGGGCGCACTGGCCGGTCCCGCCGCCGCCGCCTGGTGGTCGCCGCCATTCGGCCAGAACGCCCAGGCCGCATCCGCCCCCGGCGCGCCCCTGAACGGCGGGGGCGGTCCGCCCCGATTTGCCGCCTACCACCCGCGCTACCAGGATGGCAGCTACACAGGGTCGCAAAACGACGCCTACTATGGCCAGGTCCAGGTGCAAGTCACCGTCCATGGTGGGCGCCTGGTGTCCGTGGACGCGGTTCGCTACCCTGCCGATCGCAGCACCAGCCGCTCCATCAACCGTCAGGCGCTGCCGATGCTGGAGCGGGAAGTGATCCAGGCGCAGAGTGCGCGGGTGGACCTCATCTCCGGCGCCACCCTTACCAGCAGAGCCTACGTGAAGTCCCTGGGTGTCGCCCTCCGCAAGGCGAGCGCCGTGCGGTGACGCGAGACACCCGTGTCCACATGGGCATGCCGATCACGGTGGAAATCCTCCCGCACGGGCCGCTTGCCCTTCTTGATCGGGTTTTTGCTTATTTCGAGGCGGTCGACAAACGCTTCAGCCCGTACAGGATGGACAGCGAAGTTACGGTGTTCAACCAGGGCCGCATCGCGGCGACGGACCTCAGTCCTGAAATGCGGGAAGTGCTGAAGATCGCCGAGCGCACCAAGGCCGAGACGCGCGGCTATTTTGAAATCAGGCGGCCTGACGGCGATCTGGACCCGTCCGGCATCGTCAAGGGATGGGCCATCCGCGACGCCGCCCGGATCATCAAGTCCGCTGGCATCCGCGACTATTTCGTCGAAGCGGGCGGAGACGTTCAAACCGGTGGCCGGAACCCGGACGGCGAAGACTGGAAGATCGGTATCCGCAACCCATTCAATGAGGCCGAGGTCATCAAGGTCGTTACTGCGAATTCGCGCGGGGTTGCCACCTCCGGCACCTATGCGCGGGGCCAGCACATCTACAATCCCCATCGGCCCGGTCGGCCACTCGACGACATAGTGAGCCTCACCGTCATTGGCCCGGACGTGCTGGAGGCCGACCGCTTCGCGACCGCCGCCTTCGCGATGGGAAGCGAGGGGATTTATTTTATCGAGGAGTTGCCGGGTTTCGACGGCTATGCGGTCGATGCCGACGGCATAGCCACCCAGACCAGCGGCTTTGGAGCGTATGTCGCATCATGAACAACCCAATAGATGGCGCGCTCAATCGGATCACGATGTATCGGCTGGTGCTCTACTATCTGATCGCGTTGCTGGGCGTCGCGTGGGGGTTCGGCTTCTTTGGCCTGGTGCCGGTGGCCCCCGCGCCCCTCGCCTTCTCGGTCATGCTGATCACCGCTGTCTGCTGGGCCACCAACCGGCTGTTCGCGGCACTGTTCCGCGTGCCTGTGAACACGGAATCCATCTATATCACCGCGTTCATCCTCGCATTGATATTGCGGCCAGCAACACCGGCCAACATGGCCGCCGTCGCAGGAATCGTGTTCGCCTCCATAGTCGCGATCGCCTCGAAATTCCTGCTCGCCGTCGGCCGAAAGCATATTTTCAATCCGGTGGCGATTGGGGTTGCGGCGTCGGCCGTGATCTTGGGCCAGCCCGCGACCTGGTGGGCCGGCGGCAACCTCATGCTGGCGCCGTTCGTGGTCGTGGGTGGCCTGATCGTCGTTCGCAAGGTGCAGCGCTTCGACATGGTCGGCGTCTATCTTCTGGTCAATTTGGCGGTCACTTTGGCCACTCTTCGTCCCTCGATGTACGGAGAGGCATTGCAGCAATCCCTGCTTTACTCGCCTTTGCTGTTCGCAGGCTTTGCAATGCTCACGGAGCCTCTGACGGCGGCGCATTCGCAGCGGGCGCGCATCGCCTATGGCGCCATCGTCGGCGCACTCTCCTCGCCCAGCGTCCACGTCGGAAGTTTTTACCTTACGCCAGAACTTGCCTTCCTCGCCGGCAACGCCTTCGCCTACGCGATCAGCCCCAAGGGCCGGTTCAAGCTGACCTTGCTTCGGATGGAACAGGCTGCCTCGGGTTGCACAGATTTCGTTTTCAAACCAAACCGCAAGCTCGCTTTCCAGCCCGGACAGTATCTCGATTGGACGCTGGATGTCCGCAAGCCCGACGCCCGCGGCAACCGCCGCCCGTTCACCATCGCGTCCGCTCCGACCGAGGACGAGGTTCGCCTGGGAGTCAAATTCTATTCCGGCGCCAGCGCGTTCAAGCGGTCACTCTCGAACATGAAACCGGGCGACGTCATCTATGGCTCGCACCTTGCCGGAACGTTCATCCTGCCGAAGAACCGCGATGAGAAGCTCGCCTTCATCGCCGGCGGCATCGGCGTGACGCCTTTCCGCAGCATGGTGCAGGAGTTGGTCAATCGTAAGGACAGGCGATCCATAACGATGATATACGGAAACAACAAAAGTGACGAGATCGCTTATGCCGACCTGTTCGACCAGGCGGAACGAGAACTAGGGTTGCGCACGATTTACGCCATCGGAGACGGCGATGCCTTTCGTCCCAACACCTATCGTGGTTTCATTACGCAGGCACTTATCCAGAGGGAGATCCCGGATTTCCAGGATCGTACGTTCTATATTTCCGGCCCTCGAACGATGGTCGTTCGGTTCCAGCGGATATTAAAGGAACTTGGAGTTGCCCGCTCGCGCATCAAAATCGACTTTTTCCCAGGTTTTGCATGAACGGCGGCCAATGGCAGGACCTGCGCCGCGTGGCCGTCGGCTCAATCGTGAGGTAGGGCTAGCCGAGGTTCGTTCTATGCCGCTCAAGGCGTGAAAACGATCATTCCCGCGTCACCCTGCATCGCCATGACGACTGGCAGTCCGGGTCCGGCGCCCGCGATCAAGCCCGATCTCGAGCTTGGCCCCAATCTCGATTTAGAACGCCTAACACAACCTGGAAGCAGAGTAGGTTGGTTTCCATTTGGTTGGCATGGCCGAGCCTTTGCTGACAGACGAGTTATGGTTGCACATTGCGCTGTTGCCGCCGCCCCTGCGGCCCCAGCCCAAGGGGGCCGTCGGCCGGTCCCGCACCGTGCGGCGCTGACCGGCATCTTGTTCGTGCTTAAGACCGGGCTGCCGTGGGAGTACTTGCTCCAAGAGATTTGGTGCGGCTGCGGCATGACCTGCTGGCGCAAGCTGCATGAGTGGCACAAAGCCGGAGTGTGGGCCGCTCTCCATCAGGTCCTGTTGGAGCGGCTGGACGCGGCGGGGCACCTGGACTGGAGCCGGGCATCGCTGGACAGCACCAGCCTGCCGGCCAAAAGGGGGGGGCCGCGACGGGGCCGAACCCAACGAACCGGGGCCGTGCCGGCACGAAGCGGCACCTCGTTGTTGACAAGCACGGCACGCCGCTCGGCGTGACCTTGAGCGAGGCCAACCGGCACGACAGCATGATGCTGGCGCCCACCTTGGACGCCATCCCGCCGGTGCGCTCAGGCAAACGCGGCAGGCCGCGCCGCCGGCCCGCGAAGCTGCATGCCGACAAGACCTACGACAACCGCCGCTGCCGGTGTTGATGCCGGAGTGAAACTCCCCAGAACCGCCGTTTGAAAACTCACCAGTTGCCGGTGCTTGCCGGGCCTGCGGGGCGA
>JAYTQW010000343.1:0-7222 GCA_043746535.1 Rhodospirillales bacterium | reverse complement strand
CGGTGTGAGGCACACGACTGTGGGTCGATGGGAAAAGGGCGAGATGAAGCTCTCGACAATGGACTTGCAGCGATTAGCCGAAACTTATTCCGTAACGGTCAGCCAGCTTGCCGCACCACCGTCTTCAGCAGAGCTGGTGGCGACATTAGATCGCACTCAATCCATTTTGGAGCGCTTATCCACCGATGATCGGGAGCGTTGGCTTGCTCTAGGCGAGAGCCTTTCGCGCGCGTCACGAACATAGTGCGTCGCACGCACATTTAGTGCTTGCGTGAAATGTGCGCACTGCGCACATAGTCTCTCCGCAAACAAGCGGAGGACCTCATGCCGACCTTTCCATCTTTCGATCCAAGCACCGGACCAGCGCCGCAGAGCCGCGTCGTGCCCTCAAGCGGCCACACGCACACCGACACGTCAACGTATCTAACTCGCAACAGATTGGCGAATGTGATCGGCCAAATTCGGCAGATCGTGAGTGCCAGTCTCGCAGTTCCGGAACAGTCCGCGCGCCGGAGCAGCCTTTCAGAGTTGATGCCGGCCGCGTCGATTGTCCCGGTAGGAGTGTCCGATGGCCTGGAAACGACACGCTCCGCGACGGCGCGACCTGAAGCTGTTGCTGATACAGGCGGAGGAGCTGCTGCGGCTCATTGCCTCGGCATGGGGGCAGGTCCCCGGTTCGATGCGGCTGCCGGCACGCAAGCTGGCGGATCACATCGCCAAGAAGCTGGCGCGGATGTAGCCGCCGGCCGGCCGCTGCACCTGCAGCTGCGCGACGCTGCCATAGAGCTCGAACTGCTCAACGCCGACGGACGGGCTCTGACGATCGATTACCGGGCGGCGCACGCCGCCCAGCTGCACGCCCTCGCCCAGCAGGCCAACCGGATGGAGGAGGAAAACCGCCGCCTCACCCGCTTCGCCGACGAGATCGCGATCAACGATCAGGAGGACGAGGCGCTTCACGCCGCGTTCTACCGCGCCAAACGCGACGCCCGCATTCAGGCCGCGCTGTCCGGCAAGCTGATCGAGCTCGACCAGTTCAGCACCCAGCGCAGGAGCGTCGCATGAGCTGGACCGAACTGACGCCGGTGGCCGGCGCAGGAAGGAAGTCGGCTGACATCGCCCCTGTCACCATGTCGGTCACCAATGGCGAGGGCCGCCAGACCCGCGTTCTAAAGTTGACGGTTCGAAAGAGCGCGGAGCATGAGCTTGACTGGTGGGTTGTGGGACAACGCGTGAACGTGCTGGTCGGCGACGGCATGCATGCCACGCAGCTGCGGGTGCAACCCAGTGCCGTCGGCGCCTTTGCCATCGGCAAGGGCGGCGGCGTCAACGGGTTGCACCCGCAGCTGCGCCTGCCTCCGTTGAACACGCTGGCAGCCGGCGCACACAGCGGCACGGCGGTGCATTTCACCGCCACGCCGGACTATCTGGAAATCACCTTGCCTTTGTGGGCGCGACCGGCGAAGCCGCAGACGATGCTGGCGGTTCCGTTCCAGGAGCCGCCAGCTCGCCAAAAGGGCCAGCCCTATGTCGGCCCCGGCACGACGGCGCCGATTCCCGGCCACCCGAACTGGGATGCGAAGGCGAACCCGAACAAGGCGGCCGTCCGATGAGCCCGCATCGCCCCATCGGTCCGCACGAGACGCCATCGCAGGCGTCCCTGCGCTGCGCCATCGTCGACGCCCAGGCGCAGATCATGGGCGCGCTCGAGGTCTTCGACACCGGCCAGGTGCGGGACGGCGCCCAGCGCGCCCTGCTGCGCCTGGCCATGTCCGCCCTGCAAACGGCGCGGCTGCCGGCCGAGGAACGGCTGGGTGCGGCGGACACGGCGATGACGTCCGCCTGGTCCCGCGTGGTGGACGTCATGGTCCGGAGGGCGGCATGACCGGCACCATCCCGCGCCTGCTGCGCCTGTCGGAGGTGGCGCAGCAGCTCGGCGTGCCGCTGCATTCGTTCTACGACAACAGCCACGCCCTGAAGGCCAGCGGCTTTCCCGTGCCGGTCCCCGGCACCGGCAAGCGCTACGACCCCGGCGCCATCAAGGCCTGGCTCGATCGTCAGGGCCGGCCGAATTCCTCCGCAACCGAGGCCCCGGACGACACCACCGCCGCCAACGACGACGACGTGGCCGCCTGGCAGGCGACGCTCGACGCCCGCAGCGCCGGCCTCGCCGGCAAATAGGCACCCATCATGGCCCATATCCGCGTCCGTTACCTCACGCCGGCCTGGCCAGGCCGGCGGCCTGCCGCGCTTCTACTGGCAGCCCTCGAGCGCGCTGCAGGCCGACGGCTACCGCCTGCAGCGCGTGCCGCTGGACTATGCCCGCTACAACGACGAGGTCGCGCTCGAGGCCGCGGCGATCGCCGCGGTGCAGGCCTTGAACGCCGAGCTGGACGCGCGGCGCGACCAGGTGGGCCTCGCCGCCATCACGCCGCCCACGCCGCCGCATCGCCGCACCCTCGGCGAGCTGATCATCGCCTACAAATCCAGCAACAGCTTCGCCAAGCTCCGCCCCAAGACCCAGCACAGCTACCGCCAATGCCTGGCCAAGCTGCAGGCATGGGGTGCGGACGCGCCGGTCCGCGCGATCGGCGCCGGCCAGGTGCAGAACCTGATGCAGGCGCTGTCCGGCACGCCGGCCTATGCCAACGCCGTGGTGCGGGTGCTGCGCCTGGTGCTGAGCTACGGCCGCCGCAACGACTGGGTGCAGGTCAACGTGGCCGTAAGCCCCGGCCTGATCGGCAGCGAGCCGATGGGTATCGTCTGGCCGGATGCGGCGATCACCGCGTTCGTGGCAACGGCCGACGAGATGAAGCTCTACAGCATCGGCACCGCCGTGCTGCTGAACGCATGGCTCGGCCAGCGCCAGGGCGACGTGCTGCGCCTGCCCAAGTCCGCACTGCGCAACGAGGGCGAGAGCCTGATCGTGCGTCAGAGCAAGGGCGGCCGGGGCAAGGCCGGCGTGTCGCTGCCGATCGGCATGGTGCGCGAGCTCGCCACCCGCCTGGCCGAAGAATTCGCCCGGCAGGATGCGGCGCACGCCCAGGCGAAGCACGTCGCCGAAACGAAGCACCGCCGCCCGCCGGAGGCCGCCGAGCAGATCATCGTCTCCGAGGGCACCGGCCGCGCCTACCTGATCGACAATTTCCGCCACGTGTTCGGCCGCGTCCGCACCAGGCTGATCGAAACGCAGCCGTCGTTCCCGATCGAGCACCTGATGCCCGGCCGCGACATGGCCGACCCAAGGGCGTTCGAGATCGACACCGCCGATCTCACCTTCCAGGCCCTACGCCACACCGCCGTCACCAAGCTGGCCGAGGCCGGCTGCGACACCACCCTGATCTCGGCCGTCACCGGCCATTCCCAATCCACCGTCCACCAGCTGATGGAGCGCTACATGGTCAAGACCGCCGAGATGGGACGCAAGGCCTTCCAGATGCGCCTCGACGCCCGCGCGCCGGCAAAGGCGCCGGCCACGGAGGAAGTGTCGTGACGGACGCGGCCGCCGCACAGGATCCCGAGCCGGAGCTGCGCCGTTTGGTGCAGCTCGAGCGCGATAAAACAGCTATGCTGCTGGCGGTTATCGTGCCGACCTGTCCTTTCGCCGACGATCTGCGCGCCAAAATCGCAGTATACGACGCGGCCCTTGCCGCATAGCCGCAAGGCCAGCCGGCCGGCCGCCACCCCGGTGCACACCCTGGCGCTGCCCAAGCCGGCGCTGCAGGCCGCTTTGCGCAACGGCCTCGCCTGGTTCGAGCAGGCCAGCGGCATCCGCCTACCCCCGATTCGAGAGGAGGAGCTGATCGCCCACCAACTTGCAGCCATCGCCCGCGCCGCCCGGCGCGAGGACGCACCCAACGTCCAAACCGTCACACCCGACCCGCGCACGCGCTGGTGGGACCTGTAGGAGAGCAACCGGATGATGACACCCAGAATGCCGACCCCGACGCACTACCCGACACCAAACGGCAAGGGTTTCTTCTGGGCAAAATGGCGCGTGGCCTCCGAAGGCACCGCGGACAGCGACGAGCTCACCCCGTCCGACCGCTGGGAGGTCGTGCACGTGTTCGAGAACGGCCTCGAGCAGGACGAACCCGAGTTCCTGATGGCCTTCGTCCTCGGCGTCGACCAAGTCCAGGCGCTGGAGAATTTTATCTGGGGCCCAGGCCCCCTCACACCGCCGGGATCGCCGACATGAACTGCAAGCGCTGAACCTAAGACCGGGCCGGAAAACCCGGCCCGATCCCTAGAACTTACTTCTTTGTAACCTTTTTTGCTTGGGAAAGATCAGATGCAGCGACTTCTCTTTCCTTGGCCGTGCTTTTGGGATCCCTTAATATTTTCCCAGCATCAGACGCGGCTTTTTTTCCAGTTGCCATAATTACAGTTCCTTTGAGCACGTTGAAGTGCATTACGAAGAACCGCCTTGACACAAGGAATCGCCCCGAATTAAGACACGGGTGATAGAGATTACCTGTTCCGCTGGCGGGTAACACGTCTGCGGATCACAGAAGGGTCACGGTCTTGAACACCGTGGCCTTTCGTTTATCTGGGCACCGGTATCTCAGGCTCAGAAACGATGCGCAAGTAAATCCTGTGGATCGCCCCTACATCTAGTCCCCGGCGGCTGCGCAAACACAATATCGGGTTTCTAGGTCGTCACAGGGTGAGTTTCAGCTCATCGCCAAGCCACATCGAGGACTGGCCTTCCGGACTTGCGTCTTGCGCTGCGGAGAATGCCTGCGCGGCAAGAATACCATCTCAATCAACCACCAGAACAGGCCCGACAAGTCGTTAGACTTTCGTTAGACTCGGAAAAGTCTAACGAACCTCGTTCTAACTGGCCGGAAACTCCCTAAGCCTTTGAAAAGATGGTGGGCGCTGTAGGGTTCGAACCTACGACCCGCTGATTAAGAGTCAGCTGCTCTACCAACTGAGCTAAGCGCCCGCCTGCCGTGGCGGAGGGCGCGTTCTAGCAACCAAGCCGGGCTTTGGGAAGCGCTTAGCGACAGCCGATCTGCGGCTTGCGCATGGCTCCCTCCCGTGCTTGGTAATGCTCGAAACGGTGATGAATCGAGTCGAGCTTGGCCTACGCGCTGCAACAGCTGATCAACGGCGTCACCCTGGGGATGATCTACGGTCTGATCGCCGTCGGTTACACCATGGTCTACGGCATCATCGGCATGATCAACTTCGCCCACGGCGACGTCTTCATGATCGGTGCCTTTCTTTCGCTGATCTCGCTCACCGCCCTCTCGGCCATGGGCATCACCTCGGTGCCTCTGGCGCTCGCGGTGACATTGATCCTGGCTGCCGCCATCGCCGGGCTTTACGGCTGGGCGATCGAGCGGGTGGCCTATCGGCCGCTGCGCGGCTCGTTCCGCCTGGCCCCGCTGATCTCGGCCATCGGCATGTCCATCGCGCTGCAGAATTTCGTCCAGGTCGCCCAGGGTGCGCGTGACAAGAACCTGCCCAGCATCGTCTCCGGTGGGTTCTCGATCTTCGAGCAGGACGGTTTCGTGGTGCAGCTCACCTGGATGCAGATCGTCATCTTCTTCGTGACCCTGGCGTTGTTGCTGCTGTTCACCTGGCTGGTCACCAAGACCTCGCTGGGCCGGGCGATGCGGGCCTGCGAGCAGGACCTGAAGATGACCTCGCTGCTTGGCATCGACGTCGACCGCACCATCAGCCTCACCTTCGTCATCGGGGCGGCCCTGGCTGCCGTCGCCGGCATGCTTTTCCTCATGTATTATGGCTCGATCAGCTTCTACATCGGCTTCAATGCCGGCGTGAAAGCCTTCACGGCCGCCGTGCTGGGGGGCGTAGGAAGCCTTCCCGGCGCCGTTGTCGGCGGGCTTGCCATCGGCCTCATCGAAAGCTTCTGGGCCGGCTACGCCTCTGCGCAATACAAGGACGTCGCGGCGTTCTCGGTGCTGATCATCGTGCTGATCTTCATGCCGACCGGGCTGCTCGGCCGTGCGGACGTTGAAAAGGTATGAAAGCCGCCTTTCGCGACGCCGGCCTGTCCGCCATCGTGGCTCTTGGCCTGTTCTTCGCCATGGTGGGCCTGCAGACCAACGTCACCGAGGATGGCCGGCTGGATCTCATCCAGCGGCCCCAGGTGGTCGCCGTCCTGGTGGCGCTGGTGTTCGCCGGCCGCTTCGCCATGGTGCTCTACAAACAGCGCGCGCCAGCCGCGAAGCCCGCGAAAAAGCAACCGACCGCCGGCAAGGGCGTGGTCCGCTTCGTGGGCCCGTTGCTGCTGGTGGCGGCCATTCTGATGCCGATCTTTGCCAGCCGCTATTTCATCGATATCGGCATTCTCGTGCTCACCTACATCATGTTGGGCTGGGGTCTGAACATCGTCGTGGGTCTCGCCGGCCTGCTCGACCTCGGCTACGTCGCCTTCTACGCAGTCGGCGCCTATTCCTACGCGCTATTGTCCACCAATTTCGGGCTGTCGTTCTGGGTCTGCCTGCCGCTGGCCGGCATTCTCGCGGCGTTCTGGGGCGTGCTCCTGGGATTTCCGGTGCTGCGGCTGCGCGGCGACTATCTCGCCATCGTGACGCTGGCCTTCGGCGAGATCATCCGGCTCGTCATCATCAACTGGCAAAGCCTGACCGGCGGCCCGAATGGCGTTTCCGGCATTCCGCGGCCGTCATTCTTCGGTATTCCATTGACGCCCGGCGATGACGGACTTGCAGCGAAACTCGGCATCGAATTCTCGCCGACCCATCGCATCGTGTTTCTGTTCTACGTGATCCTGGCGCTTGCGCTCTTGACCAACTGGGTGACGATCCGGCTGCGCCGCCTGCCGATCGGCCGCGCCTGGGAGGCGTTGCGCGAGGACGAAGTCGCCTGCCGCGCGCTCGGCATCAACACCACCACGACCAAACTGACCGCGTTCGCCACCGGCGCCATGTTCGGCGGTTTCGCCGGCGCGTTCTTCGCGACCCGGCAAGGCTTCATCAGCCCGGAATCCTTTACCTTCCAGGAATCGGCGCTGGTGCTGGCGATTGTCGTGCTCGGCGGCATGGGTTCGCAGCTCGGCGTCGCGCTTGCCGCGCTGACCATGATCGGCGGTTTCGAACTGTTTCGCGGCTTCGATCAATACCGCATGCTGGTATTCGGCGTGGCGATGGTGCTCCTGATGATCTGGCGGCCTCGCGGTCTGATCGGCCACCGCGCGCCGACCGTATTCCTGCGGCACAGCCAGGCCATC
>JAYTQW010000342.1:0-1992 GCA_043746535.1 Rhodospirillales bacterium | reverse complement strand
GCGCTGGACGCCATCGCCGACATCGTCTTCGTCCCGGAGAAGGGCCGCACCCGGCTCGCCTCCATGGTCGCCTCCCGCCCCGACTGGTGCATCAGCCGCCAGCGCGCCTGGGGCGTGCCGATCGCGGTGTTCGTGGAGCGCGCCACCGGCGTGCCCCTGCGCGACCCCGAGGTGATGGCGCGCATCGTCGCCGCGTTCGAGAGCGAGGGCGCCGACGCCTGGTACTCCTCGCCGCCGTCGCGCTTCCTGGGCCACGACCGCGACCCCGACGCCTTCGAGCAGGTCATGGACATCGTCGACGTGTGGTTCGAGAGCGGCTCCACGCACGCCTTCACGCTGGAGGCGCGCGGCCTGTCCTGGCCTGCCGACCTGTACTTGGAGGGCAGCGACCAGCATCGCGGCTGGTTCCAGTCCTCGCTGCTGGAAGCGGTCGGCAGCCGGGGCGTGGCGCCGTTCAAGGCGGTGCTGACGCATGGCTTCGTGCTCGACGAGCAGGGCCGCAAGATGTCCAAGTCGCTCGGTAACGTCACCGCGCCGCAGCAGGTCAGCGACAAGTATGGCGCCGACATCCTGCGGCTGTGGGTGATGAGTTCGGACACCGCCGAAGACCTGCGCATCGGCCCGGAAATCCTCAAGCAGCAGGCGGAGCTGTACCGCCGGCTGCGCAACACGCTGCGCTGGCTGCTCGGCAGCCTCGACGGCTTCACCCCGGCCGAACACGTGCCCCTGGCCGAACTGCCGGAGCTGGAACGCTGGGTGCTGCATGGGCTGGCGGGCCTCGACGCGCAACTCCGCCGCGCCATCGCCACGCATGACTGGGCCGGCGTGATCCCGGCGTTGCACAGCTTCTGCGCCAGCGACCTGTCCGCGTTCTACTTCGACGTGCGCAAGGACGCGATCTACTGCGACCGGCCCGACAGCCTGCTCCGCCGCGCCGCGCGCACCGTGCTGGATCACCTGCACCGCTGCCTCGCCACCTGGCTGGCGCCGGTGCTGGTGTTCACCGCCGAGGAAGCCTGGACCGCGCGTTTTGGCGAGGCCACCAGCGTCCACACGCAGGACTTCTTCGACGTGCCGGCGAACTGGCAGGACGAGGCGCTGGCGCTGCGCTGGGCGGCGATCCGCGACGTGCGCCGGGCCATCACCGCCACGCTGGAGGTCGCCCGTGCCGACAAGCTGATTGGCACCAGCTTGCAGGCCGCCCCGGTGCTGCATGGCCCGGTCGAGCTGACCGGCCTGCTGACCGCCCCCGAATGGGCTGAACTGGCCATCGTCTCCGGCCTGCGCATCGAGCCGGCGGCGGCGTTGGCGGTCGCCTTCGCCCCCGCCGACGGCAGCAAGTGCGCCCGCTGCTGGAAGGTGCTGGCGGAGGTGGGCGAGAACCCGCGCCATCCCACTTTGTGCCGCCGCTGCTGCGACGCGGTCAACACGCTGGCCGCCGCCGCATGAGCCGCGCCATTCCGCGCCAGGCTCGGCTGACCTGGATCGGCATCGTGGCCGGGCTGGTGGTGCTGGCCGCCGACCAGGGCAGCAAGGCCTGGGTGCTGGACGTGCTCGACCTGCCCCGGCTGGGCAGCGTCGCCCTGCTGCCGGTGCTGAACTTCACCTTCGTGCGCAACACCGGCATCACCTTCGGGCTGGCGACCGATAGCGGGCCGTGGGGCAGCGTCGTGCTGACCGCCATCGCGCTGGCCATCGTCGCCGCCCTCGGCGTGTGGCTGGCCCGCGCCGAACGGCCATTGGTGGCGGTGGCGCTGGGGGCGATCGCCGGCGGGGCCATCGGCAACGTGGTCGACCGCCTGCGTTTCGGCGGTGTCACCGACTTCATCCACGCCCACGCCTTCGGCTGGTCCTGGTACGTGTTCAATGTTGCCGACGCCGCCATCGTCTGCGGCGTCGGCGCATTGCTGGTCGACGGCCTGCTGCCGCACGCGCCTTCGCAACTGCGAGACGACCGGCTTGCCCCACAACGGCCGGAGCGGTAGTCAAGAC
>JAYTQW010000341.1:0-2499 GCA_043746535.1 Rhodospirillales bacterium | reverse complement strand
GTACGAGCCGCGTCCGTTCATGGCCGGCATCGGCCACACCTGGATCGAGCATGTCGCCGACAACGGATTTCCCAGCGACCACGCGACCCTGGCCTGGGGACTTGGCTGCGGGTTGATGCTGACCGGCATTTCCTTGCGCTGGGGCGTCTTCACCTGTGCGGTGGCCATCCTCACCGGCTGGGCGCGCGTGTTCCTGGGCGTGCACTTCCCGGTGGATGTCCTGGTGGCGGCCCCGGTGGGCCTGACGGTGGGACTGATTGCCCGCCTGCTGCTGCCGGTCGCCGCCCACCTCGCGCGACCGATCGAGCATCTCTACGAGGCAGGGCTGCGGCAGTTGCCGAACTGGCTGCCGTTGCCGCGTGCCAACTAACCCTTCACAGAGATGCTCGAATATCCCGAGGCCGGGCGAGTACCGCACATCTTGGGGGAGGTCGAGGCGGCCGCGTTCACCGTAGGAACCGGCCTGCGCGAAGTGAGCGGTTTCCTCGCGTCCCACGACCTCGCACCCCAGCCACTTGTTCGCTGACCGGCATTGCGGGCCGGGCGTCACCCGTCAGCCCTGGAACAGGATGGCTCGTTCGCCATTCCCCTGCATCCGGGTCACACGCGTGACCAGGCGTCCGATGTCCCTGACGGCGTAGTCGACCGCGAACTCGACGACACGCTGGCCGCGCTTCCTCTTTTCCCTCCAATGCGCATAGGGGTAATCCGCGATGCGCCGGAAAGTCCGGTTGCCCCTGCGATGCACAAAGCGGCTTGTGGCGCCGCTGTTCATCGGACAGAGCCATATCTCCTCCCTGTAGGCCTCAAGCATCAGTTTCGTATCCAGCGACAGCACGTCATGCTTCTGGAGGCGGTAGCTTCCAGCGTTCAACAATTTCAGCAGGCGTTCCCGCGTGAGCCAGAAGAATACCTTGGCATTCAGCGTCCGATACCAGTCCTCGGGCGACAGCCCGTCCTCCAGGCAACGAACCAGTCCTGCGTCGGTCAACGGAAGCTGATCGCGCACCACGGCGCGGCCGAGGCCGTGACGCTCCAGCGGAACGCTCGCCGGTCGCCTTTCGGCCTCGATCTTCGCCCGCGCCCGACCAGTGACCTCCTAGCGGTCGAGCAGCGCGGTCGTGCTTTCGAGGCCGTGTTCCCGGATGGACGGCCAACTGCCGCGCTCCGCCATGTGGTAGAGCGTGGGGCAGTCGGCCAGCAACTCGGCGACTTCGCTGTCGGTCACCGCTACAGCGCCGGATACGTCACCGTCACCAGGCACTGCGCGCCGATCCCCTCGGTGCGCCCGTACAGCCCGCTCTCCATCGCCGTCACCCGCTTCACGCCGACCCGCGCCATGTCGACCGAGAGCAGGTCGGCCAACCGGGCCACCATCATGTCGCGCGCCGGGCGGATGTCGGGAGAAGCGGCCAGCACGCTCATGTCGACATGGACGATGCGGCCGCCCTTCATGGTGACCAGGCCGACCGCCTCGCGCAGGAACACGTCGCTGCTCGATCCCCGGTGCAGCGGCGCCCCGGCGCGGAAATGCGCGTTGCCGTGCTGGCCGCCGATGGTGCCGAGCAGCGCGTCGGTGGCGGCGTTCAGCGGCACGTCGATGTTGTGCGTGCGCGACAGCGCGCGTGGGTGCGCCACCGGGATGCCGCACAGCATCACGCCCTCGCCCGCCTCGCCCGAGCCTGGCCCCGAGCCTGGCCCGAAGGCGTCGAAGTCGAAGCCCCAGCCGGTATGCGTCTCCTGCCGCCCGCGCTGCATCAGCCGCAGCGCGCGGTTGAGGTCGGCCTCGGTGGTGATCTTGAAGTTGTCGTCGCTGCCGGGGATCACCGAGACGGCGATGCCGTGCCGCTCCGCCACCTGCGTGTCGTCGGTGAGGTCGAGGCCGAGCGGGTCGCGCAGATGCACCGCGCGGTGCGCCGCCAGGATTTCGGCGTAGCGGAAACCTTGCGGCGTCTGCGCCCGCCACACGTCGCTGCGATCCACCGTCGCCTCGATCACGCCGCCGCGCGCGCGTTTCAGCGTGTCGCTGACCGGCAGCGCCGCCAGCACCGCCGGGCACTCGTCCAACGCCGCGATCACCGCACCGATGGTGTCCTGCTCCACGAACGGGCGCACGCCGTCATGGATCAGCACCTTGGCGATGCCCAGGCCATCCAGGCTCTCCAGCCCCAGCCGCACCGTCTCCTGCCGCGTGTTGCCGCCGATCACCGGCTCCGGCAGGTCCAGCCCATCGGTGGCGCTGTCCCAGTGGCCGCGGTCGGCCGGGTGGATGATCGCCTGCACATGGCTGATGCCGGGGTGGCGCAGGAACGCCAGCAGCGTGTGGCGCAGGACGGGCAGGCCGTCGAGATCGCGGTACTGCTTGGGGATCGGCCCCCCCATCCGCTGGCCGCGCCCGGCGGCCACGATGATCGCGGCGGTCACTGGTGTATGGTCCTCGCTGACGCCATGTGGATCGAACTGGTCCAGGCCACGTTCCTATCGCGATCCGGCCCGCCC
>JAYTQW010000340.1:0-2809 GCA_043746535.1 Rhodospirillales bacterium | reverse complement strand
TCCCATCCCGAACTCGGCCGTGAAAACCCCCAGCGCCCATGGTACTGCATCTCAAGATGCGGGAGAGTCGGTCGCCGCCAGGTCCTCCCGACAACACACGCGACACGCCCACCCCACACCCACGCCCACCCTAGGGCACGCGGGCGCCATACGTGGCCCAGGCCACGCAAGGCCCGCCATGCCGCCCAGGCCACGCGCGGCCCAAGGCATTGCCCAGGCCAGGCGGGGGACACGCCCACCGCAACCACACACCCACGCGGGGTGGAGCAGCCCGGTAGCTCGTCAGGCTCATAACCTGAAGGTCACAGGTTCAAATCCTGTCCCCGCAACCAACTCGTATCACGCCAGCACAAACCACCCAGGACACCAAGTCCAAAGGCGTTTTTTTCGTGTCCGGCTGGTGTCCGTGTTAGCGGAGTTCGGAACAGCTGTCTTGCCAGTCATTTTAGTTTAGAACGCCGGCCGCCTGAACAAGCCGGTTGTTGCTGGCGAAAACGGGAAAACCATCACATGTTGCCATATACTAAGAATTGCAGCGCAGCCGTGGGCGCTATTTGGCACATTGATGCTGCACCTTATCGACAGGATGTGAGCCATAACGGTGCGGGCTCGGCCACGCCGCAAGAGCCTGCCTGCGGACAAGGGCACCCGGAACGAGGCGGCTGACAACGTGCTGGACCGGCAGTTCGAGGCCACGGTGCCAAATCAGAAATGGGTCGCCGCCTTCACCTACATTTATACAGCCGAGGAATGCCCGAGCAGCGTTTCGTGTGTGTGCAGAGCGTAACCTGTGATCCACAGGGCAACCTTTGGGTGGTGGACGCGGCGACGCCCATTCTCAGCCTTGAGGTGAAGGGCAGGCCGAAGCTGCTGCGCATCGACCTGCGCCGCAACAAGGTCGCCCAGGTCTATGCGTTCGGTCCGAGCGTGGCGCAGGGCAGCTATCTGAACGACATCCGCTTCACGCCGGACGGACAGCGCGCCGTGCTCACGAATTTGGGCCAGCCCGGTTGCCTGATCGTGCTGAACGTGCGCCCCGGTCAGGCCAGGCGGGTACTGGACGGCCATCCCAGCACGCAGTTCCAGCCCGGCGTGGTGGTCACGGTGGGCGGCAGGGCGCTGCGCCGTCCCGATGGCGAGACGCCGCAGTTCTCCGCCGACGGCATCGCCATCGACGCCCGCGGCGAGTACGTCCACTCGCAGGCAACCACCGGCAGGACGATGTACTGGGCATCGTTGGAGCGGCTGTTCGATCCCCAGCTTACGCCGGCGCAACAGGGCGAGGCGGTGGAAACCGTGGCGCAGACCTTCATCGCCGACGCCTACTGGATGAGCGGCCGCGGCAAGCTGTTCCTGACCAGTTGCTCCGACAATTCGGTGAAGCGGATGCTGCCGGACAAGACGTTCGCCGTCACCGCCCGCGACCCGCGCCTGCTATGGCCCGATAGCATGGCCGAGGGACCGAACGGCGTCATCTACGTCACCGCCTCGCACATCCCCGAGATGAAGGCGTGGCGGGGCGCCGGGGTGAGGCAGTCGCAACTGTTCCGGTTCAAGCCGGCCTGAGCCGCTGCCCGCATGGCCGTCGCCGGCGTTCGTCCACGACCTGTGATGGCGCGGGCGGTTCCGCGCCGGCGTGTTTGGCGCTAGACAGGCATCCGCCATGTTCACGATGCGCCGCGATACGCAGGGAGCCTTTGCCGATGAAAGCGAACAACGTCCTGGCCACGATCGGGGCCACGCCGCATATCCGCCTGTCCCGCCTGTTCCCCGACGCCGAGGTGTGGGTGAAGTCCGAGCGCGCCAACCCCGGCGGCTCGGTCAAGGACCGCATCGCCTTGGCGATGGTCGAGGCGGCCGAGGAAAGCGGCGCGCTGCAACCAGGCGGCACCATCATCGAGCCGACCTCCGGCAACACCGGCATCGGCCTGGCGATGGTCGCGGCGGTGAAGGGCTACAAGCTGATCCTGGTCATGCCGGAATCCATGTCGGTGGAGCGCCGCCGCCTGATGCAGGCCTATGGCGCGACTTTCGACCTCACCCCGCGCGCTGGGGGAATGAAGGCCGCCATCGCCCGTGCGACCGAGTTGGTGAGCCAGCATCCGGGCGCCTGGATGCCGCAGCAGTTTGATAACCCGGCCAACATCGCCGTCCATGTGCGCACCACGGCGCAGGAGATCCTGGCGGACTTCCCGGAGGGGATCGACGCCATCATCACGGGAGTCGGCACCGGCGGGCATATCACCGCCTGCGCCGAGGTGCTGAAGCCGCTATGGCCGCAGTTGCGCGTGTTTGCGGTGGAGCCATCCGCCTCGCCGGTGATCTCCGGCGGCGCGCCGGGGGCGCATCCCATCCAAGGCATCGGCGCCGGCTTCGTTCCCACCAACCTGCATGTGGCCGCCTTGGACGGCGTGATCCAGGTCGAAGCGGAGGAGGCACGCGAGTACGCCCGCCGTTCGGCCCGCGAGGAGGGTTTGCTGGTCGGGGTATCGTCGGGCGCCACACTGGCGGCGATTGCCAAGAAGCTGCCCGAACTGCCGCATGGCGCGCGGGTGCTGGGCTTTAACTACGATACCGGAGAGCGTTATCTTTCGGTGCCCGACTTCCTTCCCGCCTGAGTTTGGGCAAGGGGCGCACGCCGGAGGACATCGATACGTCGATGACCGAAGGTCTCGCGCCGCGCTGGGCATCCAGCGGTCCGTCCGAGGTGTGGGATTGCCCCGGTTTCGTGGACACCCTGAAGCTTTCAGCAGAGGTGCGCCTGATGCCGATAACTCGTCCACCGTATTCGCCTGAGTTCCGTCGCCAG
>JAYTQW010000339.1:0-5605 GCA_043746535.1 Rhodospirillales bacterium | reverse complement strand
CGATGTCTGAGCCTGCCACGACGTTCCGGCCGCGGCCGGGCCGTTCTGCTTCATCAGTTTCAGTTGCCACTGCATCGCTTCCGTGGCGAACGGGAAGCCGCCGCCGGGTGCGGGTCCCTGCACCGCCTCGGGCGGCAGCTTGGCGAGCAGCGTCTGCATCGGGCCGGCGGCGCGCATGGAAAATCCGGCCGCCCATACCAGGCACACCATGCTCTTGGCGCTGCGCAGCCGGGCGGCGTGGTCGACCACGGCGGGGGCAAGGCCGGCGGCGGCGGCCAGCATCGCCTTGCAGGCACGTTCGTCGCCACGCGCCGCCGCGTCCAGCAACGCCGCCTCATTCAGTTGCCCGCGCTCCCGCAACGCCGATGCCTGTTCGCGGGCTTCTGCCTCGTCGAGGTGCCGCACGGTGTGGCTCGCCGCTACCGCGCCTGTGGCCGACGTCTCCAGGTGCCGCCGCTCCTGCAACCGCCGCCGCAGTTCGGTGGCCTGCGCCATGGAAAGCCCGGCCCGCTGAGTGAGCATCTCCAACAAATCGGCGGTCACGAACTCCGACAACGCGCGCGCCGCCTGCGCGCTCAACTCCGGGCGCCGTGCCAGCGGCTCGTGCCATTGCAGGTGCTGGCCAGGATCGTGAGCGGTGCGCGCGGTCAGGGCGTCCAGCGTCGCCTCGCGGATCGCCGCCGATTGATTGCACAGCAATGCTGTGATGGCCGCGTGATCGCCGCCCTGCGCGATCTCGTCCGACACCGCCGGGTCCAGGCCGGCGCGCATCGCAACCGCACGCGCCGTCGCCGGGTGCGGCGGCGCGTGCAGCAGGCCAATCAGATCGGCCGTGGTCAGCAGCGGCGACAGGCGAATTACCGGCTCGCTGACCGGCAAGGCGTGGTCGCGGGCGAGGCGCAGGATCAGGTCGCGCGGCGCGTCCGCCATGGCACTGACGACATCGGTGATCGCCAGGCGCACGCGCAGCGCGGTGTCCTGCGCCAGCAGGCGCAGGGTGGACAGCGTCTCCTCCTGCCAGGACTGGCGTTGCGAGTCCGACAAGCTGGGCGCCAGTTGCGCCAGCTTGCGCGCCAGCAACCCGCGTACGCGCTCGTCTTGGTCTTGCGCCAGCAGGCGGTCGACCGTGGCTGAGGCAGCTACGTTCATCGCGACCGTGGCGCGGACCATCACCCGCGCGTCGGATGCCAGTTGACTGAGCATCGCCGCCGGCGTCGACGGACTGGCCGCGCGACGTACCTCGGTCTCAGCGGCGGCCATGTCTAGCGCCATATCCGGTCCGGCAGTTTGCATGATGCCGCCTACCAGGCCTCCGCCTGTGACACTTTCCAGTGCCCGCGGCCACCGCGCTTCACCTCGTACATTGCCTGATCGGCGCGGTGCATCAGCGTCTCGATGTCCTCGCCGCGCTTCGGCCAGCGGGTGGCGATGCCGGTCGACAGGCTCAACATGATGCCATCGGGCTGCCTTGTGTGAGCCAGTTGCGCTGGGCTGTTCAGGCGCAGCGCCTCCGCCCGCTCCGCCGACGCCATCTCGTCGGCGGAATCCAGCCAGAGCGCGAACTCGTCGCCGCCCAGCCGCGCCACCAAATCGGTTGGCCTGACGCCGTTGCGCAGCATGCCGGCGACCACGCACAGCGCTTGGTCGCCGGCCTCATGGCCGCTTCCATCGTTCAAACGCTTGAAATGGTCGATGTCGACGAACATCAGTGTGCCAGGTAGTCCTTCCCGGTCCAGCCGGTCTATCCGCCGCGACAGCTCGTCCAGGAAAGCGCGGCGGTTGAGCAGGCCGGTCAGCGGATCGGTGCGGGCCTGCATCGCCATTTCGCGCTGGATCGCCTCGTGCTCCAGTATCACCCGCACGATGCCGGTGGTGGAGGACACCAGTGTCACGTCGTCGCGGTCCCACGGCTGCGCCCCAGCCGCGCGGCAGAGCACCAGCGCCGCTTGTTCGCCGAACCGGGTCTGGCCGAGGCAGGCCAGCACGCCACGCCCGCACGCCGAGGTGCCGACGACCGGCGCGCTTGCGGCTGCGGCGCCAGGGTCCAGTCCCGGGTTGAACAACGTTGCGACCAGCGCAAGCACCGTGGGCGGCATCGACCCGGCCTGGTGCAGCAAGCCGCGCGGCAGGCCGTCGCCCAACACGTCGACCACTGCCACCGCCTCCGCCGTCACCGCCTCACGCAACTCCGACAAAGCCGCCTCCATCATGCGCGGGGCCATCACCTCCTGGCGCATACGGGCGAGGATCTGGTCCAGTACCTCTGCACGGCGCAGCTTTGCGGCGGCAGCGGCATCCCAGTTGTCCTGTTCCGTGATGTCCTGGGCGATGCCGCGACTGCCCACCACGCGGCCGAGCGCGTCCAGCACCGGGGCTGCGGAGAACGCCAGGCAGATCGCGGCCCCATCTGGCAGCAGCAGCCATCCGCGCCGCCCCCGAATTGGCGCCGCCGGCTGGAACGGGTTGAAGGTGGTGGCCTCGCCGAAATCGTGCAGCAGCCGTGAGCTTTGCTCGCCGATCAGCGTCGCCGTCGACCAGCCGAGCGCCACTTCTGGCCACAGAAAGCTGAAGCGGCCGTGTTCATCGGTCTCGAACGCCAGGTCGGCCGCGATCCCCACCAGGTTGCGCCAGCGCAGGCGCGAGTCGAGCAGCGCACTGCGCACCGGGTCACGTGGCGCCACCGGCTCCGGCGGCGCACGGACGGGAGAGATCGTCAGAGTCATTCCGGCCACCTCCCTGGCGGACATGCCAGTGGCCTCATTGCAGCCGCAGTGCGTGAATACGGCGTTACCGTCTTGCGGATCGACCGCAGGCGCCGCCTGTCCGGCCACCCACACGATCGATTGACTCGCGCAATGTCGCTGCGCATGGTCGCGCAAATCGACCCGACAGGCTGACTTGCGATGACCGAACACCCGCACCGCGCCACCATCGAGCAACTATGGAGGGCGCGGGACACGCTCTCGTCCGCCACCACCGGGCCGGCACGCGCGGCGGTGGCGGCGGTGTTGCAGGCGCTCGACGACGGCGAGCTGCGCGTGGCCGAGCCGGACGGCAACGGTGGCTGGCAAGTCCATCAATATGCCAAACAGGCGGTGCTGCTGTCGTTCCGGCTACACGACTCGGCGCCGATGGAGATTGCCGCCGGCGCCTACGACAAGGTGCCGCTGAAATTCGCCGGCTGGGGCGAGAACCGCTTCCGCGCGGCCGGCTTCCGCGTCGTGCCCGGCGCCATCGTCCGCCGCTCCGCCTATATCGCGCCGGGCGTCGTGCTGATGCCGAGCTTCGTCAACGTCGGCGCCTATGTCGACAGCGGCACCATGGTCGACACCTGGGCCACCATCGGCAGTTGCGCGCAGATCGGCCGCAACTGCCACATCAGCGGCGGCACCGGCATCGGCGGCGTGCTGGAGCCGTTGCAGGCGGCGCCGACTATCATCGAGGACGACTGCTTCATCGGCGCCCGCTCCGAGGTGGCCGAGGGCGTGGTGGTCGAGCGCGGCAGCGTGCTGTCGATGGGCGTGTTCCTCAGCGCCTCGACCAAGGTGATCGACCGCGCCACCGGCGAGGTGTTCATGGGCCGGGTGCCGGCCTACTCCGTGGTGGTGCCGGGCGCGTTGCCGGGCAGGCCGTTGCCGGACGGCTCGCCCGGCCCGTCGCTCGGCTGTGCGGTGATCGTCAAGCGGGTCGATGCCCGCACCCGCGCCAAGACCTCGATCAACGAGCTGCTGCGCGATTGATCGCCGACCCCAGCGATCCGGTTGCGCTGGCGCAGGCGCTGATCCGCTGTGCCTCGGTGACGCCGGCGGATGACGGGGCGCAGGCGGTGCTGGCCGGCGTGCTGGCGACGATGGGCTTCACCGTCACCGCGCTGCCGTTCGGGACCACCCCCAACCTGTTCGCGCGCCGGGGCGGAAGCGGGCCGCATCTGTGCTTCGCCGGCCATACCGACGTGGTGCCTGCGGGCGCATCCGGCTGGACGCAGGACCCGTTCGCGGCGGTGATCGCCGGCGGCGTGCTGTTCGGGCGCGGCGCGGTCGACATGAAGGGCGCCATCGCCGCGTTCGTCGCCGCCTGCGCCGATGCGCAGCCCGCGCTCGGCTCGGTCAGCCTGCTCATCACCGGCGACGAGGAGGGGCCGGCCACCGATGGCACTGTCCGGGTGCTCGACTGGATGGCGGCGCACGGCCACATTCCCGATTTCTGCATGGTGGGCGAGCCGACCAACCCGAACCGGTTGGGCGAGACGGTCAAGATCGGCCGCCGCGGCAGCCTGTCGGCCCGGATCGCCATCCATGGCATCCAGGGGCATTCCGCCTACCCGCAGCGCGCCGACAACCCGGTGCATCGCCTGGTGCGGGCATTGGCGGCGCTGACTGCCGCCCCGCTCGATGCCGGAACGGCGTGGTTCGAGCCATCTACCTTGCAGGTCACCAGCGTCGATGTCGGCAACCCGGCATCCAACGTGATCCCGGCCGAGGCGCGGGCGATGCTCAACATCCGCTTCAACGACTCCCATGATGGCGCCGCTCTGGAAGCGTGGCTGCGGGCCGTCCTGGCGCAGCACGCTAACCGCTTCAACCTTGATGTCAGCGTCAGTGGCGAGAGCTTCCTGACCCAGCCGGGACCACTGGTCGAGCGCCTGTGCGGCTGCATCGCCGCGATCACGGGCATCACGCCACGGCTCGATACCAGCGGCGGCACGTCAGACGCCCGCTTCATCGCGCGCCACTGTCCGGTGGCCGAGTTCGGGCTGGTGGGGGCCACCATGCACCAGGTGGATGAGCGGGTTGCGGTTGCCGACCTGATTGGCCTGACCGATATCTACCGCGCCATCATCGCGGGGTTCGCAGCGTGACCGGGTTTACATGAGCAGCCAGTCTTGAAGCGTCCAGTCTTGAAGCGCCCAGTCTTGACGGGACCGGGCCGCATCGTGCTCGGGCTATGGCAGCTATGCCGGTTCCGGCCGCAGGGCCTGGAGGCGTTCGGGACGCGGATGCAGGACGTGCTGAACAGCCTGGCGCCGTTGCTGGCGTTCCCGGCGGTGTTCACGGCCCTGGCGCTGCTGGGCGGCGCGGGGCGTGAAGCAGTGACGGAACTGCTGTCGGTGGTGGTCGTGCTGCTGGCGCAACTGGTGTTGTCGGAGGCGTTGGCCCGGCGCTGGCGGCGTGAGGCGTCGTGGCCGCGCTATGCGGTGGCGTTCAACTGGTGCCAGTGGCTGACGCCGATCATTTTCACCATCGCCTTGGTGGTGACGGCCCAGCCGGGGGCGGCGGTGATCACTGCATCGGGTTATATGGCGGTGCTGCAATGGTTCCTGGCCCGCCACGGGCTTGACCTGTCCCGCCTGCGCGCGCTGACGTTCGTGCTGCTGACCAGCATCGGCTCGGCGGCGTTTCTGGAAGGGCCGCAACTGCTAAGCCGCGCCATGGGGGCGCCATGATCTCCACCGTGCGCAGCGTCGGCGGCGGGTTGCAGGCGGCGCTGCTGCTGGCGCGCGGACGGATCGACGGGCTGCTGCTGCTCGACGCCGTCGCCGACGCGCGCATGGCGCTGGCCCGGCGCAGCTTCTGGGCGATGGCGTTGTGCCTGCCGGCGTTCCTGT
>JAYTQW010000338.1:0-4394 GCA_043746535.1 Rhodospirillales bacterium | reverse complement strand
GCCCGCGCCGACTCATCTTCGATCTTGAGAACCTCGGGACCGCCAAGTTCATTGAACCGGACCACCTTGGTCATTACCTCAGCCCTCGTCAGTTGGGATCGCCTCGTGGACAGGTGTCAGGTTGCCCGAAAGCCTGCCCGCCTTCAACGTTGTGCAACGCGGCCTGCGTCCAGAGCCGCCGGGAGTTGATCGGGAATGCAGAGCCTAGCAGGATTGCCGCGATGAACGTGGATGCGCGCGCCGTGCGCCGCCCGGTTCCGCGTGGGACGTTGCCGGCGGAGTCGCGCCGGGAACTCATCGCGGGCATCGTCGCCGACATCGCCGCAGGCCGTCCCGTGCTCACCATCGGCGGCGCTCCGGGTGTCGGCAAAAGCGTGGTGGCGCGCGCGCTGGCGGTCGAGTTGACGGCCGCCGGGATGATGGTGGTGGCGGCGTCCGGCCAGCCCGACGATCCGCTGCAACTGCAACGCATGATCGGCGAGGCGTTCGGCATCGGCGGCGGTGACGCGCTGGCGCCGCAGGAATTGCTCGCGGCGGTGGCGGGTGGGGCGATCGATGCCGGCGAGGGCATCGTGCTGCTGTTCGATGACGCCGAGCGGCTGTCGTTCAAGATGCTCCGCTACATCTGGCTGCTGGCGGGCCTGTTCAGCTTCAGCGCCATCAGGCTGCGCCTGGTGTTGATCGGCGACCGCGAGCCATGGCCGGCGCTCGACCATCCCGAGCTGAAATCGCTGGTCCAGGCGGCCGGCACCCGGCTGACGATCTGGCCGCTGCGCGATATGGAGGCCGAGCACTACCTCGACTCCCGCCTGCGCAGCATCGGTGAGCTGCCCCGCCGGGTCATCACCAAGACCGCGCGCACCGAGGTGCTGGAGCAGACCATCGGCATTCCCGGCCAGATCGACCTGCTGACCGACCGGGTGGTGACGCAGTTCCGCCAGAATGGCGGGCGGCGGGTGACGGCGGCGACATTGCGCGAGGCGCCGGGCCAGTATCCGGCCCAGCATCCGGCCCAGTATCCGGCCCAGTATCCGGCCCACCTGTCGCTGCCCCGCCGGAGGGCCGGGTCACGCGGCGTCATCGCCGTCGCGTTGGCGTTGCTGGCGCTCGGCGGTGCCGGCGGCATGTTGGTATGGAGCGACACGCCTACCTTCCCCACGCGGCCCAGCGCGCCGGAGCGCCCTATGCAACCGCCGCCGCCCGCGCCGTTGCCGGAGCCGCCCGCCCCGGCCGTGCAAGATGCGTCATTGCCGCCGCCCGCGCCGGCCCCGGCGGCAGCCAACGCCAGCGCCGCCGCCAGTAACCCCATCACCGTCCCAGCGCCCGCGCCGCAAGCGGCTCCTCCGGCCGACCCGCCGCCGACACCGCCGACACGGGTTGTCGTCAGCTTCGTCCAGGGCGACCTCGGTGCGGCACTCCTGGCGAACAACATCATGGCCACCTTGAAGGATCGAGGCGTGCCGGTGGCGGGCCCTGCGCCGTCCAGCCGCAGGACCAATCAGGCACGGATCGATTACTTCTTCGCGCGTGACCTCCCGATGGCGCAGGTGGTGCAGGGTGTCGTGGTAAGCGTGGCCGCAAGGGTCGCCGTCTTGCGCCTGGTGCGGCGCGACCCGTCCCCCGCGCCGGGAACTGTCGAACTGCTGGTCAGTTCCCGCTGACGCCGCACCGGTGATCGGTGTGGTTCATCGCCATAGGAGGCTCGAGTGTTCAACAGGATAGCGGGTGCCGGCGTCGCCTTGTCGCTTTGGCTGGCCGGTGCGGCGGCCTGGGCCCAGCCCGCCCCTGCTGCGGTTCCCAATGCGGCGGCCAAGGCGCCGGATAAGCTGGTGCTGCTGTTCGATGTCGGCAGCGCCTCGGTCCGTGCCGCCGACATGGCGGTGCTGGATCAGGCATCGCGGCTGTACCGCGATGGCAAGCCGATCGTGATGGTGGTGAGCGGCTCCACCGACGCCACCGGAGCGGCGGCGGCCAACCTGCGCCTGTCGCAGCAACGGGCCGACAACGTGCTGCAAGGCCTGGTGGCGCGCGGCATCCCCGCCGAGCGCTTCCAGGTGCTCGCCAAGGGCGTGACCGATCCGGTCGACCAAACCAGTGCGGCCAATGCGCAGAATCGCCGGGTGGAGATCACTTGGCGCTGAGGCGCCTGTTGTTGATAGCGGCATGCCTCGCTCCCGCTTGCCTTGCTTCCCTGGCCGCTGCCGCCGATGACGTGCCCAGGCCCACCGTCGCGGACGGCCAGAAGGCGTTCGATTCCGGCCAATTCGACCAGGCGCAACAGGTGTGGAGCGCGCTCGCCGCGAACGGCGACCCGGACACGGTGGCGCAGGCCGCGTTCCGCCTCGGTATCCTATACGACGTCGGCAGCGGCGTCGCGACCGATCCGGTGGCGGCGTTCCGGTGGTACCTAGTTGCCGCCGAACTCGGCCTGCCGGCGGCCGAGTTCAACGTGGCCGTGATGAACGACAGCGGCGTGGGCGGCCCGCGCAACCTGGACGAGGCGGCGACATGGTACGCACGGGCCGCTGCCCATGGCCATCTGCGGGCGCAGTACAACCTGGCCCGGTTGTACGACGCCGGCGAGGGCGTGCCCCGGAACAAATATGTCGCCGCCGCCTGGCTCCGCGCGGCGGCTGGCAAGAAGCTCGGCGAGGCCGCCATCGAACTTGGCCACGCGCGGCAAGTCAGGCCGCCGGCGCCGCAAACCGGCGGGCAGCGGACCAGGCTGGAGCCGCCGACGCTGGTCGTGCCCGCCGAAGGCGAGACGCTGCATCGGAGCGGGCAAGGCGGCCGCGCCGCCGAGTTCGTCTGGACGCCGCCGGCGCCGGCCGCGCCGATCCGCTTTTTCCTGGAAGTGACGGCGGATGGGGCGCAGGCGACAGCGGTGTTCGCCGACTATCTCGACCTGACCGCGCGCCTCGTGCGGTTGCCGGCGCCGGGGCATTATTCCTGGCGGGTGTATGCGGTCGGGGAAGCCGGCGGCAAGGCCGACTACGCGGTCAGCCCGTGGCGCTCGTTCGCCCAGGATTAGCCACCGCCTCCCGCCATCTGTCGCGGTACGGGCCAAGCCCTTCCAGCAACGCCGGTTCCGCGTGGCGCAGGTCCGGGGCGGCATCGTTGATTCCGGCCACCAGGGCACGGGCGCCGAGACTTGCCGCTCCGGCCGGGCTGGCCAGCACCCGGTCGCCGTGCCGGAAAGTCGCCAGCACGGCTGTGAACAGCGCGTTCCCGGCGAGCGGCCCGTCCACCACCACGTCGCCCGCCGCCGCCAGCAGGCCGAGCGCATGGTCGGTGAGCAGCGCCAGGTACAGGCTGGCCAGCGCCGCGCGCCCATCCGGCGTCAGCGCCTCCGCCCGCAGCAATCGTCCGGGCGAACCCTGGAACGGCCCACCGGCGGCAAAGCTCGGCAGCGCCACGGCATCGTCGCGCATCACCTCCATCAGCCCGGCCATTGTCGGTGTGGCGGCACTTCCGGCGATGGCGGTGTACTCGCGCCCGCCCATGAACCGCGCCGTCGCCACCGGCGCGCCGAATGCGTCGACGCCGGCCAGCATGTCGCACTCCTGCCGTAGCCGGCCGAGGTCGGTCCCATGCGCCAGGACGATGGTCCAGGTCCCGCTCGACACCACCGCGAACGGCTCGGCACCCGGCCGGGCGACGCGATGGCGCAGGTATGACGCGTTGGAGTCGTGGATGCCGCACAGCACCGCACAGGCGGGATCGAGACCGCAGGCGGCCGCCAGCTCGGGGCGAAGCGTGCCCAGCGCGTCACCGGCGCGGCGTTGAGGCGGGAACAGCGCGGCCCAGCCTTCGCGTTGCGCCAGAGCCGAGAAGGTGTCCGTGCGCGGCAGCCACAGATCGGTATGGCAGCCGAGCGAGGTCGCCTCGCTCGCCAGCACGCCGGACAACCGGTAGGCCCAATATTGCGGGTAGGGCACGATACGCGCCACGCGGGCGAAACGGTCCGGCAGGCGTTCGCGCAGGTAGTGGATCTGGCGCCCGGCGTTCAGGCCGAGCGGCAGGTTCGGCGAGAATGTCCGCTCGAACGGGTCGCGCAATGCTGAGTAGGCATCGGCCAGTTCGTCGAATCGCGGGTCCTCGTAATCCGGTGCCGCAACCACCGTGCCGGCGGCGTCGAGGAACACCAGAGCGGCCCCATGCGCCACTGGCACGATCACCTCGATATCGGCCCGGCGCGGTGCCTCGGCCAGCGCCCGCAACAGCCAGGCGGCGGTCCCGGCCACGTCGAGTTCGCGCAGGTCGGCGCCGGCCAGCGAACACGACGCGCGCTGCACCGACCAGGTCTCCCGCCCGGACGCGCGCTCGGTCAGCATCAGCTTGCCGTGGGTCTTGCCGATGTCGATGACGGCGACGAGCGTCACGCCACCGCCTCG
>JAYTQW010000337.1:0-10208 GCA_043746535.1 Rhodospirillales bacterium | reverse complement strand
ATCCGCGCCATCGGGCCGCAGCCGGACGAGGACTTCCCCGAGCCGACCGGGCGCTGGGACGATCTGCGGGCGCTGCGAACCTGATGCGGCACCCGGCGCCGGGCGTCGGCATCCGCCGGCCCGATGGTGCGGATGCGTAGACAGGGCGCTGATGGTGCGCCTCGCGCTCCGCGCGACGAATCAGCTCTCCAGTTCGGAGTCCCAATAGAGGTAGTCGCGCCAGCTCTCATGCAGGTAGTTGGGCGGGAAGGCGCGGCCGTTGTCCTGCAACTCCCAGGTCGAGGGTTGGCGCGGCGCCAAGCGCGGGAACATGTGGCACTCGCGCGGCAATCGGCTGCCCTTGCGCAGGTTGCAGGCGCCACAGGCGGTGACCACGTTCTCCCATGTCGTGCGCCCGCCACGGCTGCGCGGGATCACGTGGTCGAAGGTCAGTTCCGGCGCGGTCTGACGGTCCAGGCAGTACTGGCACGCGAAGGCGTCGCGCAGGAACACGTTGAACCGGGTGAACGCCGGCTTGCGCGCCGCCGGGATGTAGTCCTTGAGCGCGATGACGCTGGGCAGCCGCATCGACATGCTGGGCGAGTGGACCTCGGTCTCGTACTCGTTCAGCACCGATACGCGGTCGAGGAACACCGCCTTCACGGCGTCCTGCCACGACCAGACCGACAGGGGAAAATACGACAGCGGACGAAAATCCGCGTTCAGCACAAGTGCAGGGAAATGTTGTCCGCCGTCTGGCAAGACCCGCTCTCCGTTTCCGCATCGGAGGCAAGTACCCTTGGGGACTCGAGCAAGCGACCCTTGGGTGCAGTGCAGCGCCGACGACCGTGAACTTTATGACACCCGCCCTGCCGCCCCGCAAGCTGGACGGCCATGGTTTCACACCTCCGTCACGTGAGGGCGGTCAACCGCATATGGGATTGTTTTCAGGCGCCGCCACCACAGGCCTTTTGCAGGAACAACGCGCCACGCGACAGGCCGGCGTCATCCATGCCGTGCCCGAGGCCGGCGCAGAACATCGCCTCCACCGGCACATCATGCGCGCGCAGGTCCTGCTCGGCGCTGCGGCTGCGCTCGACCGGCACCACCTGGTCGGCCTCGCCATGCACCAGCAGCACCGGCGGGCGGACGGTGATCCCGCTCATCCGCTCCGGCGCCAGCAACGCCCCGGAATAGGCCAGGATGGCGCGCGGGGCGGTGGCGCGGCGCAGCCCGGTGTACAGCGCGGTCATGGCGCCCTGGCTGAAGCCGACCAGCGCGTAGGCCTCGGGCGGCAGCCCCAGCCGCGCCAACTCCGCGTCGATGAATCCGCCCAGTGCGGCGGCGGCGGGGATGACGGCCGCGGATATGACCGCCGGCGTGCGGTCGGCGAGGCTGAACCATTGCCGCCCGACCGGTGCCATGTCGTATGGCTGTGGCCCGTCCGGGCTGGCGAACGCCGCATGCGGCAACGCGCGGGAGAAGTAGGGCGCCAAGTCGATCAGGTCGTGGCCGTCGGCGCCGACGCCGTGGCACAGCACCACCAGCAACGTCGGCGCACCGCCGGCGGTGGGTCCGAAACGCGGTCCGTCGAGGTCGGCCATTGGCTGTCTCATCTTCCGTTCAGGATTGCCGTATAGCGGTTCGCATGGCGCCGATCACCCGTTTTGCCCCGTCGCCGACCGGACACCTGCACCTCGGCCACGCCGCCGCCGCGTTGCTGGCGTGGCGGCGGGCGCGCGAGGCGGGCGGGCGCTTCCTGCTGCGGCTGGAGGACATCGACGCGGCCCGCTGCCGGCCCGAGTTCGCGGCGGCGATCATGGAGGACCTGGGCTGGCTCGGCCTCGGCTGGGACGGGCCGGTGCGGGCGCAGTCGCGGCACATGGCGGAGTACCGGGCGGCGCTCGACACGCTGGCGGCGCGTGGGCTGACCTATCCGTGCTTTTGCAGCCGCACCGACATCGCACTCGCCGCCCCGCATGGGAGCCACCCGACCTATCCCGGCACCTGCCGCACGCTCGGCGAGCGGGACCGGCGCCAGCGCATCGATGCTGGCGTGGCCTATGCCGTGCGGCTCGACATGGCCGGGGCGGTCGGGGCGGCGGGTGGTGGGCTGACGTTCCACGACGAGGCCGCCGGCACCATCGCCTGCGACCCGCGCCCGTTCGGCGACGTGGTGCTGGCCCGGCGCGACGTGCCCGCCAGCTACCATCTGTGCGTCACCCACGACGACGCGCTGCAAGGCGTCACCCTGGTCACGCGCGGCATCGATCTGCTGCCCGCCACCCACATCCACCGGCTGTTGCAGGCGTTGTTCGGCTGGCCGACGCCGGGCTACGCCCACCATCCGCTGCTGACCGGTGCGCTCGGCCGCCGCCTCGCCAAGCGCGACCGCGCGCTGAGCCTGCGGGCGCTGCGCGAGCAGGGCATGACGGCGGCGGAGGTCCGCTCGCGCGCGGTTGCCGCCTTGGCGACCGGCGCTTAATGTCGGCGCAAACCCGCAATCCGAGAGCCAAATGCACCTGACCGCCGAGCGCCTCGACCGCATCAGCCCGAGCCAGACCATCGCCATCTCGACCAAGGCGCGGGCGCTGAAGGCGGAGGGGCGGGACATCATCAGCCTGTCCGCCGGCGAGCCGGATTTCGACACGCCGCAGAACGTCAAGGACGCGGCGATCCGCGCCATCCAGGCCGGCGAGACCAAATACACCGATGTCTCTGGCACGCTGGCGCTGCGAAAGGCGGTCGCCGCCAAGTTCAAGCGCGAAAGCGGCATCGACTACGCGCCGGACGAGATCATCGTTTCGACCGGCGGCAAGCAGGTGATCTTCAACGCCATGCTGGCGACCATGAACGCCGGCGACGAGGCGATCATCCCGACGCCGGCCTGGGTCAGCTACCCCGACATCGTAACCCTGGCCGATGGCCGCCCGGTGCTGGTGCCGTGCGGCCAGAACAACGGCTTCAAGCTGCGCGCCGAGGATTTGGAGGCGGCGATCACGCCGCGCACCCGCTGGCTGATCATCAACAGCCCCTGCAACCCGACCGGCGCCGCCTATTCCGCCGCCGACCTGCGCCCGATCTGCGACGTGCTGCTGCGCCATCCCGACGTGTGGGTGCTGACCGACGACATCTATGACCGACTGACCTATGACGGCTTCGAGCCGGCCACGGTGGTCGCGGTGGAGCCGCGCCTGCGCGAGCGCACGCTGACCATGAACGGTTGCAGCAAGGCGTATGCCATGACCGGCTGGCGCATCGGCTTCGCCGGCGGGCCAAGGGCGCTGATCCGCGCGCTCGACAAGTTGCAGAGCCAATCGACCAGCAACACCAGTTCGGTGAGCCAGGCCGCCGCCGTGGAGGCGCTTGAGGGGCCGCAGGATTTCATCGGCGAGATGGTGGCCGCCTATCGCGAGCGCCGCGACCTGGTGGTGGCGCTGCTGAACCAGTGCGCCGGGATCCATTGCCACAAGCCGGAGGGCGCGTTCTACGTGTTCCCCAGCGTGCATGGCTGCATCGGCAAGGTCTCGCTCGGCGGCACCGCCATCACCGACGACGAGGTGTTCGTGACCACCCTGTTGCAGGAGCAGGGCGTCGCCGCCGTGCATGGGGCCGCGTTCATGTACCCGGGCCATTTCCGCATCAGCTACGCAACCGACACGGAAAGCCTGCGCGAGGCGTGCCGCCGCATCCACGCCTTCTGCGAAGGCCTGCACTGATGTCGCTTACGGCCTGCCGGTCCCAGACATGGAAGCGCGTGTCTGGGGCAGGACGCCTGTTGGCTACGGCCTGCCGGTCCCAGACATGGAAGCGCATGTCTGGGGCAGGACGCTAATCCATGCCCGCCTTCGCCCGCCGGCTGGCGCGCACGCGCGTGGCGGCGACCGTCGCCATGACCATCCGTGCCCGTGCCCTGCGCGCGGAGGGGGCGGACGTGCTGACGCTGACCATCGGCGAGCCGGATTTCGACACGCCGCCGCACGCGATCGAGGCCGCGCACGCCGCCGCCCTGGCCGGCGACACCAAGTACCCGCCACAGGACGGCACCGGCGCGCTGAAGGGCGCGGTGGCGCGGATGTTCCTGCGCGACCATGGCCTGACCTTCGCGTCCGACCAGATCGTGGTCGGCAACGGCGGCAAGCAGGTGATCTTCGACGCGCTGCTGGCGACGGTGGAGGAGGGCGACGAGGTGCTGATCCCCGCCCCGTACTGGTCCGCCTACGCGCTGATGACGGAGGTTTGCGGCGGCACGCCGACCTTCGTGAGCTGCCCGCAGAACAACGGTTTCCGGCTGCGCGCCGACGACCTCGACGCGGCGATCACGCCCGCCACGCGCTGGCTGCTGCTGAACTCGCCGAACAACCCGACCGGGGCGGCGCTGTCGGAGGCTGACCTGCGGGAGATCGCCACCGTCATGCGGCGTCATCCCCATGTCTGGATCATGACGGACGACATGTACAGCCACCTCCGCTACGACGGCGAGCCGCCGCTGACGCTGGCGCAGGTGGCGCCCGATCTCGCCGACCGGGTGCTGATCGTCACCGGTGTGTCCAAGACCTATGCCATGACCGGCTGGCGCATCGGCTTCGGCGCCGGGCCGCGCGACCTGATCCGCGCCATGGCGAACATGCAGGGACAGGCGACGGCGGGCGTCTCGACGGTCGGGCAGGCGGCGGCGGCGGCGGCGCTCGACGGGCCGCAGGCGGCGGTGGCCGAGAGCGTTGCCAGCTACCGCGCCCGCCGCGACCTGGTGGTGGACGCGCTGGCCGCCATTCCGGGCATCACCTGCCATCGGCCTGAGGGCGCGTTCTACGTCTATCCGTGCATCGCCGGCTGCCTGGGCCGCACCACCGCCGGCGGCGCGCGCATCGACAGCGATGAGGATTTCGCCCGCGCGTTGCTGGAGGAGGCGCATGTCGCCACCGTCCATGGTGCCGCGTTCGGCATGAGCCCGTACCTGCGCATCAGCTACGCGACCGACGCCGCGACGCTGCGCCAGGCCTGCGGCCGCATCGCCGCCTTCGTGGCCGCGTTCCGGTGAGTTTTTTGCTGCGTCCGGCCCGCGACGACGACGCCGGCGCGGTGATCGCGGTGGTCAGCGGCTGCTGGGACGAGTACCCCGGCTGCGTCACCGACATCGACGGCGAGGCGCCGGAACTGCGTGCGCTGGCCTCGCACATGGCGGCCAAGGGCGGCGCGGCCTGGGTGGTCGAGGCCGATGGCGCGGTGGCCGGGGTGTGCGCCGTGTGGCCAGCGGGCGAGGGCGCCTGGGAACTCGGCAAGATGTATGTCGCCGCCGGCGCGCGCGGCACCGGCGCGGCACGGGCTTTGGCGGACACCGCCGAGCGGCACGCAAGCGACGCGGGTGCGGGTGAGATGCGGCTGTTCTCCGACACCCGTTTCGACCGCGCGCACGCCTTCTATGAAAAGCGCAGCTATGTCCGCCATGGCGCGTTGCGCGCGTTGGGCGACAAATCCAACTCGATCGAGTTCGGCTACACCAAGCCGCTGACCGGCGTGGTCGTGCGGGCGCTCGACGTGGCGGCATTGGACTCCGCCACGCACCGCCTGTCGGCCATCCTGTGCGCCTGCGTCGATGGCGGCGCGTCGGTGTCGTTCCTGCCGCCGCTGCCAATGGAGACGGCGCGCGCGTTCTGGCGTCGCGGCGTCGGTGCCGTGGCCGGCGGGCGCCGGATCGTGCTGGCGGCGTGGGCTGACGGCGAACTGGCCGGCACCGTCACGCTGGATTGCGACACCCCCGACAACCAGCCGCACCGGGCCGATGTGGCCAAGCTGCTGGTGCATCCCGCCGCCCGCCGCCACGGCATCGCCCGCGCGTTGATGCGCCATGCCGAGGCCGCCGCCCGCGAGGCCGGCCGCTCGCTGCTGACGCTCGACACCTGCCAAGGAGGGGCGGCCGAGTCGCTGTACCGGGCGATGGGCTGGGTGCGCGCCGGCAGCATCCCCGGCTATGCGATCCACGCCGACGGCACGCTGTGCGACACGGTGCTGTTCTACAAGCAGCTTGCGGACGCCTCCGCATGACCGGGCTGTTGCTGGAATGGGTCGAATTGCTGGTGCGCTGGACGCATGTGATCGCCGGCATCGCCTGGATCGGCTCGTCGTTCTACTTCATCGCGCTGGACGCCAGCCTGCGGCCCAACCCACGGCTCGACCCGCGCGTGAAGGGCGATGCCTGGCAGGTGCATGGCGGCGGCTTCTACCAGATGCAGAAATACACGGTGGCGCCCGACTTCATGCCGTCCGAACTGACCTGGTTCAAATGGGAGGCATACGGGACCTGGATCTTCGGCTTCCTGCTGCTGGTGCTGGTGTATTACCTGAACCCGACGCTGTACCTGATCGACCCGGCGGTGATGCGGCTGTCCGTGTCCGACGCGGTGGTGGGCGGGGCGGCGTCGCTGGCGGGTGGCTGGGTGCTGTACGACCTGCTGTGCCGCTCGCCGCTGGGGCGCGACACCCGCACCCTGGCCGTCAGCGGCTTCCTGCTGCTGGTGGCGATCACCTTCGGCTACACGCATGTGTTCAGCGGGCGCGGCGCGTTCATCCATGTGGGCGCGCTGGTCGGCTCGATCATGGTCGGCAACGTGTTCTTCATCATCATGCCGAACCAGCGTAAAGTGGTGCGCGACCTGCTGGCCGGCCGCACCCCCGACCCGGCGCTGGGCGCGCAGGCCAAGCAGCGCAGCATCCACAACAACTACCTGACGCTGCCGGTGGTGTTCGTGATGCTGAGCAACCACTACGCCTTCACCTACAGCGGCCGCTGGAGCTGGCTGGTGCTGGCGGCGGTGTTCATCGCCACCTTCCTGGTGCGGCACTGGTTCAACGTCGGCCACACCGGCGCCCGGCCGGACTGGCGGCTGTGGCCGGCGGCGGCGGTGCCGATCGCGGCGGCGGCGGCGCTCACCATCCTGTCGCAGCCGCGCCTGCCCACGGCGACGACGGCAGCGGCACATCCCGCCACCTTCGCCGAGGTGCAGCATGTGGTCGGCCAGCGTTGCCAGGCCTGCCATGCCGCACGGCCGAGCTACCCCGGCATCGCGGCGGCGCCGAAGGGCGTGATGCTCGACAGCCCGGCGCGCATCGCGGTACTGGCGCAGCAGATCTACCAACAGGCCGTGGTCACGCGCGCCATGCCGCTGAACAACGCCACCGGCATCACCGAGGACGAGCGGCAGGTGCTGGCGTCATGGGTGAAGCAGGGCGCGCCGCTGTGAGCGGGACCGGACGCCTCACCACCCATGTGCTCGACACTGCCACCGGCCGCCCCGCCGCCGGAATGGCGTTGGAACTTTGGCATCTGCCGGGGTCCGAGCCACCCCAGCGGATCGGCGGCTGGACCACCAACGCCGATGGCCGCGTCGATGCTCCCTTGTTGCAGGGGACGACGCTGCGCGCGGGAGAATACGAGCTGCTGTTCGACGTGGTCGGCTGGCGCGCTGGGGCGGGCTTCTACGACACCGTGCCGATCCGCTTCCGCATCCACGACGCCGACGCGCACTACCATGTTCCGTTGATCCTCTCGCCGTTCGGCTACGCAACCTACCGTGGCAGCTAGAGCCATGCGCCTGCTGCTGGCCAACCCCAATACCACCCAGGCGGTCACCGACACCATCGCCGCCGCCGCGCGCGCCGTGGCCTCGCCGGGCACCGAGATCGTGGCCGTCACCGCCCGCTTCGGCGCCCGCGTGATCGGCACCCGCGCCGAGATGGCGGTGGCCGAGCACGCCAGCCTCGATCTGATAGCGCGGCACGCCCCCGGCTGCGACGCGATCATCGTCGGCGCCTCCACCGACAGCGGCCTGCGCGCGGGACGGGAGGCGTTCGCGGCGCCGGTGCTGGGGTTGACCGAGAGTGCCCTGCATATCGCCTGCCTGACCGGGGGCCGGTTTGGCACGCTCACGCTGTCGGCCCGCAGCGGCCACGCCTTGCGCGAGATGATCGACGGCTACGGCCTGGCCGGGCGCTGCGCCGCCAGCCGGGTGATCGACACGACGCCGCTGGCGTTGCTGGAGCGCCCGGAGGAGGTGGCGGCGTTGCTGGCGAACGCGGCGCGGCGGCTGGTCGCGGAGGACGGCGCCGATGTGGTGGTGCTGGTCGGCGCGGTCATGGCGGCGATGCCGGGCCGGGTGCAGCCGCATGTCGACGTGCCGGTGATCGAGGGCGTGTCCTGTGCAGTGGCGCTGGCCGAGGCGCTGGTGCGGCTGCGCTTGCCCAAACCCCGCGCCGGGAGCTACGCCTTGCTACCGCCGCGTCAGACGGCCGGCCTGGATGGGCCATTGGATGGGTCGCTGGCCGATCTGTTCAGCAAGGGAGGCACGCCATGAGCACACGCTTGGACGAGACCGCCGCCGGCGTGTTCGTGATTTCGGTGACGCCGTTCCGCGCTGACGGCGCGCTCGACCTCGCCGGCTGCGACCGGCTGGTCGAGTTCTACCTGGAACGCGGCGCCACCGGGCTGACCATTCTCGGCATATTGGGCGAGGCGCCGAAGCTGTCGGCCAGCGAGAGCGCCGCGTTCGTGCGGTACTTCCTGCGCCGCGTCGACAGCCGGGTGCCGGTGGTGGTCGGCGTATCCAGCCCCGGCTTCGCGGCCATGCGCGAACTGGCCGGCGCATCGATGGATGCCGGGGCCTCCGGCGCCATGGTGGCTCCGCCTGCCTCGTTGCGCACCGACGACCAACTGCTGTCGTATATGCAGCAATCAGCCGACGCGGTCGGCGACACGCCGCTGGTGTTGCAGGACTACCCGCTGGCCTCGGGCGTGCAGATGAGCGTCGGGCTGATCAAGAAGGTGATCCGCGCCGTTCCCGCCTGCGTCATGCTCAAGGCCGAGGACTGGCCCGGCCTGAACAAGATTTCCGCGTTGCGCGACGATGCTGACCTGCGCCGGGTCAGCATCCTGACCGGCAATGGCGGCCTGTTCCTGCCCGAGGAGCTGCGGCGCGGCGCCGATGGGGCGATGACCGGCTTCGCCTACCCGGAGATGATGCGCGACGTGGTGGCGGCGCATGGCGCGGGGGACGAACAGCGCGCGGCGGATGTGTTCGACGCCTACCTGCCGCTGGCCCGCTACGAGCAGCAGCCCGCTATCGGCCTCGCCGCGCGCAAGCACATCCTGGCGCGGCGCGGCGCCATCCCGTGCGCGGCCATGCGCAGCCCCAATCCGGTGCTGACCGCGCGCGACCTCGCCGACCTCGATTTCCTGATCGCACGGCAGGAAACCCGGCTCGCCACCCTCCGGTGAGCGCCGACACGGCATGGGCCACGCCGCCCGGCCGGTCCCCCGGCCGGTCTGGGGCGGCATGGCTGGCCGAGGCGCGCGCGACGGCGGTGCTGGCGGCGCCGATGGTGGTCGGCCAGTTGGCGGCGATGGCGCAGGGGCTGGTCGACGTGCTGCTGGCCGGGCATCTGAACGCCCACACGCTGGCGGTGGTGGCGGTCGGCAACAGCATCTGGGTGCTGGCGCTGATGGTGGCGTTTGGCGTGTCCTACGCGCTGCCGCCGGCCATCGCCCAGCTCGACGGCGCCGGCCGCCGGCACGAGGCGGCGCAGGTGTTCGTGCAGGCGGCGCTGCTGGGCCTGGCGGTCGGGCTGGCGCTGATGGGCGTGGTGCGCTGGGGCGGGCCGGCGGCGCTGGCGCTGACCGGGGTGACGCCGTCGCTGCTGCCCGACGCCACCGCCTTCCTGCACGCGATCAGCTTCGGGATGCCGGCGATCGCGCTGTACCTGACCTGTCGCGGCCTCAGCGAGGGCCTGTCGCGGCCACGCCCGAGCGCGGTGATCGGCCTGCTTGGCCTGATCGTGCTGGCGCCGCTGGCGTACGTGCTGATGTATGGCCGGCTCGGCGTGCCGCCGCTTGGCGCGCTCGGCTGCGGCATTGCGACGGCTGTGACCTGCTGGGTGCAGTTGGCGGCGTTCGTGGTGTGGATACGCGTGGCGCCGCACTATCGCGGGCTAGGCTGGGCGGGCGGCCGGCGCGGGTTCGACGCGCGCACCATGGCGGGATTGTTCAAGGTCGGGCTGCCGATCGCGATCAGCCAGTTGATGGAGAGCAGCCTGTTCACCGGCGCCGCCCTGGTCATCGCCCGCTTCGGCGAGGATGCGGCGGCTGGCCACCAGATCGCGATCAACGCCGCCTCGCTCAGCTTCATGCTGCCGATGGGGGTGTCGTTCGCGATCACCGTGCGGGTCGGCAACGCCGC
>JAYTQW010000336.1:0-1680 GCA_043746535.1 Rhodospirillales bacterium | reverse complement strand
GGCCACCGTGCGCAGCACGTTCAGCAGGTTGCCGAGAGTGGCGAAACCGGGCGCGCTCAGCACCAGCGCCAGGATCAGCACGACGAGGATCGCCTCCATTGTGTAGGCGCGCCAGCGGATCAAGCTGCCCTACCGTTCAGATGCTGCGTGAGCAGTGCCTGACGCCGTGATCCTGGCATGCCAGGATCACGGCGCGGCGGCGGTGCCGGGATGGTTTTCATGCTAGCTGCCCACGATGGCTCGGGAGGTAAATCCCCCGGCGCCGCCACTCCGCCTCGACCGCTGATTAGGCTCCGCGATTCATCGCTGTGTAGGGCGAAGACGGCGTGGGCGGGATGCCGAGTGATCAACCACCAGGGGGTGCCATGCGGATCAACGTCGGAATCGACATCGCCAAGGAGATACACTGGGTCACCGCCATCGATGCCGACGGCGTCGTGCGGATCGACCGCAAGCTGCTCAACACGCCGGCCGACATCGCCAACCTCTTCGACGAGCTGACCGCCTTGCCGGGTGCGGTTCGCATCGGCATGGACGTCATCGGTGGCATTGCGGGCCTTGCCGAAGTCATGCTTGCCCAGGCCGGGTTCGCCCAGGCCGGGTTCGCCCTCGTTCACGTGCCCGGGATTGCCGTCAACCGCGCCCGCCAGGGCACCGTCGGCGGTGAGAACAAGTCCGACCCGCGCGATGCCCGCACCATCGCCGAGCAGGTCCGCACCCGGTCGGATCTGCGTCCGATTGAGGCGGCCTGCGAACTCGACCTCGAGATCAGGTTGCTGGTCGGCAGACGGGGCGACATCGTGCAGGCGCAAACCCAGCGCCTGTCCCGCATGCGCGACCTGCTTGTCGGCATCTTCCCAAGCCTCGAAGCCTGCCCTGACCTCAAAACCAAGGGCCCGCTGCACCTGTTGACCAAGTTCGTCACGCCGATCGAACTGCGCAACGCCGGCAAGAAGCGCCTGGTGCGCCACCTGCAAGCAGCCGGCGGCCTGCCCAAGGTCGAGGAACTGGCCGATCGCGTCCTGGTCGTCGCAACCAAGCAGAATGTCGTCGTCCCAGCCGAGCGCATGACCGCGCGCCTGGTCCGCGAACTCGCCGCCGAAGCACTGGCCAGCCGCACGCGCGTGATCGAGCTCGACCGCGAGCTGGAGGCGCTGCTCCAGCGCCACCCTGACGTGGCCCTCATCCGCAGCCTGCCCGGCATGGGGGCCGTGCTCACCGCCGAACTGATCGCAGAGGCAGGCAACCTCAGCCGCTTCCGTTCCGCCGATGCCCTCGCCTCGGCCGCCGGAATGGCTCCCGTGCTGCGACAATCCGGTCGAACACGGTTCCCCCGACGGCCCAATGGCGGAAACAAAAGCCTCAAGCGCGGCTTCTACCAGTCCGCCTTTTGCTTGCTGGCGCACGACGACAGCCGGGCGTTCTACCAACGCAAGCGACGCGAAGGGAAACGCCACCACCAAGCGGTCATCGCTCTCGCCCGAAGGCGTGCGAACGTGCTGTGGGCCGTCGTCCATTCCCAGACGCCCTTTCAGACCGGGTTCAAAACAGCCGCTTGACTGATCCATTAGGCTGCCTGCTCCAGGCACAGCCGGTACAGCTCGGCCAGCGTGACCTGGTTCGGGAACACCTCGGCGGCGATACGGCCCTCGCGCATCACCAGGATGCGGTCGGCGACGT
>JAYTQW010000335.1:0-4362 GCA_043746535.1 Rhodospirillales bacterium | reverse complement strand
GCTGAAGTCCAACCCGCCGCGCCGTTCGGCCTGTGGGAGCGCACCCTGGCCGCGCGCTATCTTCGGACCAAGCGGAAGAACGGCGGCGTGGCCGTCATCTCGATCATCTCCTTCATCGGTGTGATGCTGGCCGTGGCCGTACTGATCATCGTCATGTCGGTGATGAACGGCTTTCGCACCGAGCTTTTGTCCCGCATCCTGGGCTTCAACGGCCACCTCTACGTCACCGGCGCCGTGCTCAGCCCGCTTGAGCGTGACGCGGTGATCGACAAGCTCCGCGTCATTCCCGGCGTCGTCCAGGTCTCGCCGATGGTCGAGGCCGAGGCCCTAGTCCAGGGCCGCGAACAGACCTCCGGCGCCGTGGTGCGCGGGGTGACCCCGGCCGACCTGGCCGCCAGCAAGTTCATCTCGGGCAATATCAAGCACGGCTCCATGCAGGGGTTCGGCGAGGGCGAATATGGCGGCGATCTGATCCTGGTTGGGGACCGCCTGGCCGCTTCCATGGGGGTCCAGCCCGGCGACACCTTGACCCTGACCTCGCCCTCCGCCTCGGCCACCGCCTTCGGCTCGGCGCCGCTGAGCAAGGCCTATACGGTCGGCGGCATCTTCAGCGTCGGCATGAGCCAGTTCGACGAGGCCTATATCTATATGCCACTGCAGCAGGCTCAGCTGTTCTTCGGTCGCGACCAGGGCGTCGATAAGATCGAGATCAAGCTGGACGACCCGGATCGCGCCGCGGAGCTCCGACCCGCAGTCGCCCGCGCAGCCGGTCCGGACGGGATCGTCACCGACTGGCGCGACCAGAACCAGGCCTTCTTCGGCGCTCTGGAGGTCGAGAAGACTACCATGCGGCTGATCTTGATGCTGATCGTGGCCATCGCGGCGATGAACATCATCTCCGGCCTGATCATGCTGGTGAAGAACAAAGGACGCGACATCGCCATCCTGCGCACCATGGGGGCTGGGCGCGGGGCCATCCTGCGCATCTTTTTTATGTCCGGCGCAGCGATCGGGGTTGCGGGCACTCTAGCCGGCCTTTTGCTCGGCATCGCCTTCTGCAGCTATATCGAGCAGATTCAGGCCTTCGTGCAGTGGGTCACCGGCGCGGACGTGTTCAACGCCAGCGTCTATTTCCTGTCCCATATCCCGGCCAAACTTGATTGGGGCGAGGTGGGTTTCGTCACCCTGTTCTCGCTCTTGATGTCCTTCGTCGCCACCCTGCCGCCCGCCTTCCAGGCCTCCCGCGTCGATCCGGTCGAGGCGCTGCGTTATGAGTGAGCCCGTGCTGCGCCTGCGCGGCGTCGCGCGCAGCTACGAAAGCGGCGAGCGGCGGCTGGATGTCCTGCGCGGCGTCGATCTGGACATCCATGGCGGCGAGGTGGTCGGGTTGATCGGGCCGTCAGGCTCCGGCAAGTCCAGCCTGCTGCACGCCGCGGGCCTGTTGGAACGCCCGACCGCCGGCCAGGTGATCATCGAGGGGCGCGACTGCTCTACGCTCAGCGATCGGGCGCGCACCAGGGTGCGGCTGGGCCTGATCGGCTTCGTCTACCAGTTCCATCACCTGCTGGCCGAGTTCAGCGCCCTGGACAACGTCGCCCTGCCGCAAATGATCGCCGGCCGGTCCCGCGCCGACGCCCGCCGCCGCGCCGAGACATTGCTGATCCAACTGGGCCTGGCCGAGCGGCTGAACCACCAGCCGGGCCAGCTCTCCGGGGGCGAGCAGCAGCGCGTCGCCATCGCCCGCGCCCTGGCCAACGCGCCCGGCGTGATCTTTGCCGACGAACCCACGGCCAACCTGGACACTCAGACGGCGGACACCATTCTGGATCTCATGCAACAGCTCAACCGTGAGCAGGGTGTCGCGTTTGTGATCGCCACCCACGACCCGCGGGTGATGGCGCGCGCCGGCAGGACGATCACCCTGCGTGACGGCAGAATCGTGGAGACGCCCGCATGAATCCCTGGGTCATCGCCTGGCGTAATGTGGTGCGTAACCGGCGCCGCAGTCTGTTGTCCGGCGGGATCGTGGTATTCGGCTTTACCTCCTTCGCCCTCGCCGGTGGTTTCATGGCCCAGTCCTTTCACGGACTGCGCGAGAGCACCATCCATAGCGGACTCGGTCATCTGCAGTTCGCCAACGCCGGCGCCTTCGATGAAAGCGATGACACCACGCTGCAACACGGACTCGACAACACCGATGCCCTCATCGCTGCCCTGGGCCAGGATCCCGCCGTGCAAGTGGTTATGCCACGCATCGAATTCTTCGGTCTGGCCACCACCGGCGCGCACTCCATCCCTTTTATGGGTGTCGGTGTGGATCCGTTGGCTGAAGCGCGCGGTTCGGACATCCCGGCGAGCGTGCACCAGGGTCACTGGCTGACCCCGGGTCAGCGTGAAGTCGTTATCGGTCGCGGGCTGGCCAGACACCTGAACGCCAAGGTCGGCGATACCCTCACCCTCCTCGCGACCACGCCCGATGGCGTGCTGAACGCCGTCGACGCCAACGTCGTCGGCATCGCCGATGTGCTGGTTAAAGAACTCAGTGATCGTTACCTTGCCACCCCACTACCCCTGGCGCAGGAACTGCTGAACGTCTCGAACGTGGCGTCCAAGATCTCCATCGATCTGCATGAACCGGCGGACGTCGCCGCCAGCGGGCAGCGCCTGCTGGCCAAGCTGCGGCCACTCTCACCCGGCATCAGCGTCAAGCGCTGGGACGAGCTGGCGGCATTTTATGCTCAGGTGAAAATGCTCTACATCGGCATCTTCGGCTTCATGGGAGTGATATTAATGGTGGTGGTGTTCCTCGCCGCCATCAATACCACGCTGATGACCGTGACGGAACGCACGCGCGAAATCGGCACGCTGCGCGCCCTGGGCGCACGCCGTGGCGTCCTGGTTAAACACTTTGTCGCCGAGGCCATACTATTATCGTTAGTGGCGAGCGGCGCGGGGGCATTGTTGTCCATCACCCTCTCCCTCGCCCTCAACGCCACCGGTATCGTGCTGCCACCACCACCCGGTTCGACCCATGGCTTTCCGATCCACATCCAATTCTTCCCAACATCCTATCTGGTCGCCACCCTCGCCATGACCTTAACCCTGGCCATGGCCGCCTATTTCCCCGCGCGGCGTGCGGCGCGCGCCTCCATCGTGACATCCCTGGCGCATGTTTAAGTTCCTGCTCCTGACGGCCCTACTGAACACCGCGGCGGCCGACAGCACGCCGCCGTCACCCGACGTGCATGCGTTGTTAGTCCGTGCGGATGCACCACGCCAACTCTTTCTCAACGCCAAGGTCAGCGTACGCGCCAGCCTGTCGCGCGATGACAAACCGGATACGGTCAGCCATCTGGAACTCGACATCGGTGATGCGGAGCATCAACTCGTGCTGTTCAAGGACAAAAAGGCCAAGGGCAGGAAATTTCTGCTGCGTGGCGACAAATCCTGGTTGTTGGTCCCCGGTTCCAAACACCCGGTGGCCATCAGCGCCAACCAGCGACTGTTGGGGAATATTTCCTTTGCGGATCTGGCGCGCCTCAACCTCGCCACCGACTACACCGGACAGATACGTCCCGCCCTAGCGGCCTGCCCCACCCTCGCCGGGCCCGGTACCGCCGTGTGCCGGGTGGTGGACATCAGCGCCACCACGCCACGCGTGCCCTATGCCTCGGGCACGTTATGGTTGGACGGCCGCGGTTTGGTGGTGCATGCCGTGTTCAACCTGGCGTCGGGCAAACAGGCCCGGGGCGTGGATTACACCTACGCGCAACACGGGGCCGGGTGGATACTCAAGAGAACGGTGATCAAGGATTTGTTGTCCGGTGGAAATGACGTGACGACCACTCTGGATTTTCTGGAGGTTCAGCCTACGCACTTTCCGCCAGAGACCTTCGACCCGGACTACGCGCTGACCCATCGTTGAGGGAAGCGGGTGCGATTCGCCGACGATCAGGGCCCGGACTGGGTCTTGTCGGTATCTTTGGTAATGACGATGTACTCACCTTCCAACACACCACCGTCTCGGCCTGAGCGGGCAGCGGGATCATGACCGGCCGCCTGACGTCGCAGCTTGCGCCGCAACCACCAGAAGCGCAGCGCGACCAGGAACACAATGACGCTGAACAAGGCGAGCAGCGCCGTAAAGAAGAAGAAACCCACCACCGCCGCACCGACGACGAAGGGCAGCATGATCAGGTAGGAAAGCCAGCTGCCGGCGGGGAGCGATCTGCCACTGTTATTCATAAAAAAATGTCTTTGTCCGTTCATCGGATGTTTCCAGGAAGGGCGGGCGCCCTCCCAACCTGGAGGTGCGCCACCCGGTCAGCGCGGCGGGTGGGCACGGCGCGCGGGTTGGTAGGC
>JAYTQW010000334.1:0-7513 GCA_043746535.1 Rhodospirillales bacterium | reverse complement strand
GCGCCCGACATCATCCGCGTCGCCGGCCTGCCCAACGTGCTGCCCAGCTCGACCAACCCGACCCGGCCGTACACCGCCAACACGCTGGACGAGCATCTCGACATGCTGATGGTGTGCCATCACCTCGACCCGTCGATCCCCGAGGACATCGCCTTCGCCGAGAGCCGCATCCGGCGCGAAACCATCGCCGCCGAGGACATCCTGCACGACCTGGGCGCGCTCTCGATGATCTCGTCGGACAGCCAGGCGATGGGCCGCGTCGGCGAGGTCATCATCCGCACCTGGCAGACCGCGCACAAGATGAAGCTGCAACGGGGCGCGCTGCCGGGCGACGGGGCCCGCCACGACAACGCCCGCATCAAGCGCTACATCGCCAAATACACCATCAACCCGGCGGTGGCGCAGGGCATGTCGGCCCATGTCGGCTCGGTCGAGGTGGGCAAGCTGGCCGACCTCGCGCTGT
The DNA here is from genome assembly GCA_043746535.1 of Rhodospirillales bacterium. Lineage (GTDB taxonomy): Bacteria > Pseudomonadota > Alphaproteobacteria > Acetobacterales > Acetobacteraceae > CAVRQM01. The sequence continues at coordinate 7,050 of JAYTQW010000334.1, read as the reverse complement.
GGTCGCCGGCGTTCTTCGGCGTCAAGCCGGACCTGGTCATCAAGGGCGGCAGCATTGCCATCGCGCAGATGGGCGACCCCAACGCCTCCATTCCCACGCCGCAGCCGGTGCATTACCGCCCGATGTTCGCCATGGTCGGCGCGGCCATGCCGGCCAGTTGCCTCACCTTCGTCTCGGGCGCCGCGATCGAGGCCGATATCGGCCGCCGCTTCGGGCTCACCCGCGAGCTGGTCGCGGTCAGCAACACCCGCTCCGGCATCGGCAAGAAGGACATGGTCCACAATTCCGCCACGCCGAACATCGAGGTCGATCCCGAGACCTACGAGGTGCGCGCCGATGGCGTGCTGCTGACCTGCGAACCCGCGAGCGTGCTGCCGATGGCGCAGCGCTACTTCCTGTTCTGATGGCGACGCACCCCAAGCGCGCCGGCGCGGTGCTGCCGGCCGGAAGCTGGACCCCCGAGCGGGAGGTGGACGCGGTGCTGGTCGACTACGACCGCCGCCACCGCCGCCGCATCCTGCTCGCGACCGAGGGTGGCCAGGACGTCCTGCTCGACCTGCCGCAGGCGGTGCGGCTGCGCCATGGCGACGGGCTGCTGCTGGACTCCGGCGGCGTGGTCGCGGTGCGGGCACGGGCCGAGTCGCTGGCCGACATCCACGCCCACGTCGCCAGCGAGATGGTGCGCATCGCCTGGCACCTCGGCAACCGGCACCTGCCGGTGCAACTGCGCGGCGGGCACATCCGCATCCGCGCCGACCATGTGATCGAGGCGATGGTCGAGCAGCTCGGCGGTCATGTCGAGCATGTGGAGGCGCCGTTCGACCCGGAGGCGGGCGCCTATGCCGGCGGCCACCAGCACAGCGCCGACGATGACGACGACCACCGGCACTGATCCGGCCAGCCTGCTGCGGCTGCTGGCATGGCTGTCGCCGGCGTTTCCGACCGGCGGCTTCGCCTACTCGCACGGCATCGAGTGGGCGGTGGAGGCGGGCGACGTGCGCGACGCCGCCACGCTGCATGATTGGGTGGCCGCCACATTGCGCCACGGCGCCGGGCGCAGCGACGCCATCCTGCTGCGCCACGCCCACCGCGCCGCCAGTGCCGGCGACTTCGAGGCGCTGGTGGGCGTCACCGCGCTGGCGCTGGCCACCCAGCCGGGCCGCGAGCGGGTGATGGAGGCGACCGGCCAGGGCAACGCCTTCGTGCTGGCCGCCGCGCCGTGGCGGCCCGACCTGCTGGTGCGGGTGCAGGCACGGACCGGCGACATGCCCTACGCGGTCGCGGTCGGCGCGCTGGCCGGCGCGCATGGCGTGGCGGAGGGGGTCACCGTCGCCGCCGCGTTGCAGGCGTTCGCCGCGAACCTGATCTCGGCGGCGGTGCGGCTGGTCCCGCTCGGCCAGTCCGCAGGCCTCATCGTGCTGGCGGGGCTGGAGCCGGTGGTGGCGCAGGCCGCCGCCGCGACGCAGGCCGCCACGCTGGACGATGTGGGCGGCGCCTGCCTGCGCGCCGACATCGCCGCCATGCGCCACGAAACCCAGTACACGAGGCTGTTCCGCTCATGACACGACATCTCACCCACGGCCCGCTGCGGGTCGGCGTCGGCGGCCCGGTCGGCACCGGCAAGACCGCGCTGATGGACGCGCTGTGCAAGCGCCTGGCGCCGCATTACGACATCGCCGCCATCACCAACGACATCTATACCAAGGAGGACGCGGAATTCCTGACCCGCGCCGGCAGCCTGCCGCCGGAGCGCATCCTGGGCATCGAGACCGGCGGCTGTCCGCACACCGCCATCCGCGAGGACGCCAGCATCAACCTGGCCGGGGTGGCGGAACTGCGCAAACGGTTCCCGGCACTGGACCTGATCCTGATCGAGAGCGGCGGCGACAACCTGTCGGCCACCTTCAGCCCGGAGCTGGCCGACCTCACCATCTACGTCATCGACGTGTCCGCCGGCGACAAGATCCCGCGCAAGGGCGGACCCGGCATCACCCGCAGCGACCTGCTGGTGATCAACAAGATCGACCTCGCCCCGTATGTCGGCGCCAGTCTGGAGGTGATGGACCGCGACAGCCGGCGCATGCGCGGCGAGCGGCCGTTCGTGTTCACCAACATCCGCGCCGGCGACGGCGTCGCGGCGATCGCCGCGTTCATCGAACGCCAGGGCGGGCTCGCGCGCGCCGCGTGATCCAGGGTGCGGATCAAAAAAAGGCGGCGCTCGTAAGCGCCGCCAAGTTTAGGGAGGAAACGTCCAAGAAAGCAGGGCGGCGAACCGCCTTGCTGCAACGCAATATAGGCCACCCTCAGGGCGATGCAAATGTTTTTTGATTAACGAAGATGTAAATTCCGTCATCCGGGATCACGGTGACGGGATCGGGCGCGCGCCAGGCTGGCATAGTCGCCGCCGGAGCCTCGATCGGTTGAATGCGCCAGGATCATCGAATACTGTTCAGCCAGTGTGGCTGCCGAACTAACGCATCTTTATTGACGCAATCAGAACGGATTTGTAACATAAAAGGCATGAACGATAATCTTGATAAGCTGGCGCTTGTCCTCGGCGGCACGGCTCGGCTCCTGACACAACGCGGCGAGATCGGTGTTGCGCAACTCCGGCCGGGCGACGAGGCGGCGGCGCTCATGCTGACCGGGTTCGTGCGGATCGCCGCCACCGCGCCGGTCGAGGTGGCCGGGCCGGCGGTGCGCCTCCACCAGGATGCGATCGCGCCGAACCAGCCCCGCCGCGGCAGCGTGGTTGGCGCGGATATGTTGCTGGTGCTGTCGGAGGACGCGGACGGCCCGGTGCTGGCGCGTGCGGGCAGCCTGGTGAATGCGGCCAGCATCACGCGCATCCGCGACGGGGCGCCCCAGCTTTGGACCCTGGAGCTGGAGCGGCCGGACCATGCCGGCGGCGCGGCGGTGGTCCTGCTCGATGGCCTGCGCGCCGCCACCGGCACCGATATCGGCATTCCCCTTGCCAGCGCCGGGCAGTTGCAGGCCTGGCGCGCGCGGCTGCGGACGCGGGCGCAGTCGCTGGGCGCCACGCCGGCGGCGCATCAGGATGTCCACCTCATGATCGACGGCACGCGGCTGGACCCGGAGCGGCATCGCGACGGCGCCTGGGTGTTCGCCGTACCGGACACGGCGGCGCGTATCCGCCTGTGCAGCGCGGCGGGCGTTCCCGCCGAGATGGATGTCGCCAGCGACGACGAGCGCCTGCTCGGCGTGGGCGTCGGGTCCCTGGCGTTCAACGGTCAGCCTGTCGCGTTGGACGACGCGCGCCTCGGCGCCGGCTGGCACGGCATGGAGACGCAGGACGAGATTGCCTGGCGCTGGACCGACGGCGATGCGGCGCTGGACATCGCCGGGCCTGGCAGGCTGATGGTCGGCATCGTGCGGGTGATGCACGTCTGGGCGACACCGGCCACGAGCGAGCCGCTGCCGCCCGAGTGGGATCAGCCAGCGCCGACGCCGCCACCCGACATGACGGCCACATCGGCCGGGGCGGCGCTCCCGGCACTGGCGGACAACCAGGGTGGACCGCAGGCTGGCCGCGCAAAGGCCGTTCGCGCCGCCAGGCAGGCCCGCGCCCGCTGATCCGGGCGGGCGCTCAAGGCAGCCGCGTGGCCGCGAGGATATGGCCGTCCGCAGCCTGCAACAGCACGGCGACGCGATCGCCGGCCGGCCGTCCGGCGTGGATGACGCCCGCGCCGCCCGCCCACAGGCCGATCGGCGTCACCGCGCGCACGATGTTGGCCTCCAGCAGGCTGCGCCCGGCATTCTCGCCGCGCCCGACCGGCGTGCGGTGTTCAAGGTCGAAGCCGATCGCGACCACGCTCGCGGGCGGCACAGGCGCCGCCGCGCCGGACACCGTCACGACGATCTCGCCACCGGCACCGCTCACGGTCAACGAGGGCTGTGTACCGGACCGCACGGATGCCGCCGACAGGGCGGCCAGCACGGCGTCGCGATCCGAACCGACCACGCCTTGCCGCCCGTCCACCACCAACTCCGGCGTATAGACCGAGTCGTCGCCGAGCAGGCCGGCGTAATGCTGCTGACGCGCCGTGGCGGCGGGCAGGCTGTACGGGTCGGCCCAGCCGAGGCTGTTCCAGTAGGTGACGTGGAAGCCGAGCGCCAGCACATCGGGGCGGCCGGCCAGCTCGCGCAACAGGGCATCCGCCGGCGGGCAGGACGAACAACCCTGCGAGGTGAACAGCTCGGCCACCACCAGGCGCGGCGACGGCGGCGGCACCCAGGCCGCACCGGTGGCGCCGACCGCCAGCGTCATTATCGTCGCCCGCCAGAACCGCATCGTCCGAACCCTCGCCTGCCCGGAACGATCCTTCGGCGGCGATGGCCAGGCGTTACATCGCCGCCAGCCAGAGCGTCACCCTGGTGCCGCGCCCCGGCACACTCGCCAGTTCGAGCGCGCCGCCGCTGCGCTGGGCATAGCCGCGCGCCATCGACAGGCCGAGGCCGGTGCCCTTGCCGCGCGGCTTGGTGGTGAAGAAAGTCTCGCCGGCGCGTGCCAGGGTCGTCGTGTCCATGCCGCCGCCGGTGTCGCCGACCACCACCCGCAAACAGGTCTCCCGATGCCCGGTCCGCAGGCCTGCCGGAGCCTGCGCCAGATCGGCCTCGACGGTGATCTCGCCACCGCCGGGCATGGCGTCGCGCGCGTTGGCGACCAGGTTGATCAGCGTGGTCTCGAACTCGGCCTGGCTGCCACGTATCGGCGGCAGCAGGCCCGACGGCAGGCGCAGGGTCAGCCGGTAGGCGCCACCCAGCGATCGGTCGAGCAACTCGGCGGCGTCGCGCAACGCCTGGTTCGGCGCGAAGCTCGCCGCCGCTTGCCCGGGTCCGGGTCCGGGTCCGGGTCCGGGTCCGGGTCCGGGTCCGGGTCCGGGTCCGGGCGATACCGTCCCGGCATCGTCGCAATGGGCGAAATCGAGCATCCGGCGGGTCAGCGCCAGGCCACGGTCGCTTGCCTTCAGTATCAGCTCGGCAATTTTGGCTGTCTCCTGTTCCGGGCGGTTGGGCCACCGCAGCGCCTCGGCGCCGACCACCACGGATTGCAGCAGATTGTTGAAATCATGCGCAACACCGGCGACGAGCCGGCCAAGCGCCGCCATCTTCTCGGATTGCAGCAACCGCGCCTCCAGCTCCCTGCGCTGATGGGCGCCGACCCGCTCCGTCTCGGACGCCACCTTGTGCCGGGCGCGCACGGAGAGCATGAGCAGCGACATTGCCATGGCCACGGCGCCCAGGGCGGGGAATGCCATTTGCAGCAGCCATCTGCCCAACAACAGGGCCGGGTCATGCCGCAGCGCCAGCCGCACCGGATAGCCGCCGATGCGGCGCGCGTCGGCCAGTTCGGGGCCAGACACCCGGAACCCCAGGATCGTCAGGCCGGGGCCTGCCACCTTGGCGCGGACGTACCGCGCCAGCACGACGCCATCGTCACGCGCGAGCGTGATGTCCACGGTCGAGGTGGAGGCGGCCTCGGCGAACATGGTCTCGAACAGTCCGGGCCGGAATGCGGCGACGATGGCCCCGCCATCGGACCGGCCAGCGACGCGATGCGGCCGCGACATCGCAATATACCGCTGTGCATCGCCCCGGCTGCTTACCGGCCCGCTGCTTGCCGGACTGCTCAGGAAAGCCCGCGCTTCCGGCCCGCCAAGCCCGGCCGGGAACGCCGTCACGACATCGAGGTTGGATGGATCGCCCCAGGCTGGCTGTGCGGCCGCGTCGCTGGCGACGACGACGCGGCCGCCAGGCCCCACCAGCGCCACCGTGTCGCCGGCCGGCCCCGCCGAACTCAGTTGCGCCAGCAGGTCGCGCACCGCCGGGCGAGACCCTATCTCGTCCCAGGACAGGCCGGCGACGTTGGCCTGGACCGCAGCCAGCACAACCTCCTGCATCTTCAGCGTGCGCAGCGTCTGCGACTGCAAGGCATCCAGGGTTTGCGCCAGGCCGTCGCGTTCGTCGCGGGTCACGTGTTGCCATGCCCACCCGCCGGCGAGGGCCAGCGCCACGGCGGGCAACAACACCGACAGCAGGAGCGCCCAGCGGAAAGGCGGCCGGAACTTGGCATATAGGACCCTGGCGCCCAGGCGGGGCCACCACAGTGCGGCGGCGACCGAATGGGGTTGGTTCCCGGTCGGGGTGGCGGCAATGTCGCGCATCAGCCGGGCGGAGGCCCGTACCCTGACACTCATCTTACGATAATCCCAGCGACGCCGCGCATGAACCCACACGATAATTTGTCAAGTTAGGTTAATAGAAACCTAAAATTAATGCAACCATTACGTTTCAATAATTCAATTTTTCTCCTGGGTTCTCCTTAATGGATTTCGTTCATTGGGCAGCCAACGTTCCGGCGTAGAGGACGGGTCCGGTCGGCTGCCCGGTCGGTGAGCCGCCGGCAGGCTCCAGGCTGACCAGCAACTGGGTGCCGGTCGCCGGCATCGACGGCAGCGCCACCGACCGGCCGCCGGCGGGCAGCACGCCCAGCGACGCCACCTTTTTCGCGCCGGGCGGCAGCACCCATAGTTGCAGGTCGCGCCCGGCCGGCACGCTGGCGGGCGACAACGCCGTCAGCACGACGCGGCCATCGGTGTCGGCATTGGCCAGGAACGCCGGCGGCGGCGCGCCGACCGGCCCAATCGCGGCGACCCGCCCGCCGGACTGCGCCGCACCGGGACCGGAACCGGGACCGGACTGGGGCAGGAACGCCACCGCCGCGAACCCGGCGGCCAGGGCCAGCGCCGCCGCCGTCGCCGCCTGCCACGGCCACACGCGCCTGGGCGAAGGCGCCGCCCTCCCTGGACGCGGGACAGCGCCCAGGGCCGGCCGCATCGCGGGAGAGTCGGCTGCCGCGGCATCGTCGTTGGCCGCATCCAGCGGCAACGGCGCGGTTGCGGCGGCGATGCGCTGCCACAGCGCCTCGGGTGGCGCCACCGGGGTCACGGCGGCGGCCAGCGGCAGCAGGTCGGCCTCCCAGCGCCGGATCGCGTCGGCCAGCGCCGCGTTGCCGCGCGCCTGCCGGCG
>JAYTQW010000333.1:0-3649 GCA_043746535.1 Rhodospirillales bacterium | reverse complement strand
CAGGAAGTCGCCCCACTGATAGGCGCACCACGACACTTTCTGTGCCGTGAGCCAGTCGTAGGCGAGCGGCTGGTCGGGCAGGAACACCGCCGCATTGTCGAGGATGGCGCTGGCCCCGCCCATCGCCATCAGCCGGTTCGGCTGCGTGCCGGTCGGCAAGGCGGCGAACCAGTGGTCGCAAACGGCGAAGTTGCGGGCGAGGAAGTCGAACGTCGGCACCGCGGCGGCGGTGTAGTGGCCCATCACCACCGAGGGATCGGGCGGCGGTGGCTGCCGCGTCATGTAGCTGGCCACGAAACCGTCCATCGTCGCAGGCACGCCAATCTGCAACGCGATCGCCGCATGGTCGTGCGGCGGGTCGATGATCTGCTGCACGCCGGTGGCCAGTTCGTGCAGGGGATAGCTGACGCCCGCGTGGATGTTGGCATGGGCATTGCGCCATGCGGGGTCATCACGCAGGCCCTCCACCGCCAGCGGCGGGTTCGCCGCCGCCATGCTGAGGTAGCCGAGCGCATGGTCGAAGGACCGGTTCTCCAGCATCAGGAACACGATGGTCTGGATATCTTGAAGTGCCATCCTGCGCCTCCTATCAGTTCGCGCCGCCTTCCGGGCCGCCGCCTTCAGGTCCATAGAAGATGACCCAGGCGCTCATGCCCTCGCCGAAATCCTCGAACCGGTGCTCGACGCCCGCCGGCACGAACAGGAAGTCGCCCGGCCTGAACGGCACCCGTTCGCCGCCCATCAGGAAAGTCCCCGAGCCTTCCAGCACGACATAGCACTCGTCGCGGGTGTGCGGCTTCTGATGGTCCTGGCCGGCGGGCCGGTACAACTCGACCAGCAACTCGCCGCGCGCGAATGCCACCACGAACCGGCGGCCGTCCGCGTCGGGGATGCGCCCGGCGACATCGCTCGGTGCGATGCGGCGACAGGCTTCTCGGGGCATCGTCACGATCCGTGCTCCATGGCCAGGGCACGGTCAGGCTATCACGGCGTGGCCCGATCCGTGACAATCCGGTGACCGCAACGCCTGCGGATTTGCTTATCGCCAAACCACGGGCATGATCCGGCCACCAAACAGCGGAGCCGCCGGCATGACGCACCACCCGTTGACCCGCGCCGGGACCCGCGCCGGGCTGCTCGCCGGCGTCGCCTGCGCCACGTTGCTGCACCCGGCGATGGCGCGCGCCGCCGACGACGTGACCCTGGCCCCGCGCTCCAGCGACGCGGTCGCCGCCCTGGCCCGCGATCCCGCCCTGGCCACCGCCCTCGGCCACGACGCCAAGCGCGACCTGCTGCGCCAGAAGATCCGCTACGTGTTCGTGCTGTTCCAGGAGAACCGTTCGTTCGACGTGCATTTCGGAACCTACCCCGGCGCCGACGGCCTGTTCAGCCGCCCGGCGGCCCAGACTCCCGGCTTCACCCAGCCGATCGTCGGCACCGATGGCGCGCGCGGCACCATCTCGCCGTTCCTGATGCCGCGCAGCATCGCCGACGCCACCGGCAAGGCGGTGGCACTGTATCCCGAGGACACCGACTCGGTCGACCACTCCCACACCGGCATCGACAACAGCCTGGACGTCGATGCGAACCGCATGGCCCACAACGACCGCTACGCGCTGAACGAGGAGGGGCTGACGACCGCGCCCGATGGCGGCGTGGTGGCGCTGGCGACGCGGCAGCCCGCGACCGCGCCGCCCACGCTGAAGCAGAAGCAGCGGGCGGAGCTGGTGATGGGCCATCTCGACTGCGACACGGTGCCGTTCTTGTGGCAGTACGCCGACCGCTTCACCCTGTTCGACCAGTTCCACCAGACCGTCATCGGCCCCTCGACGCCGAACGCCATCGCCATGATCGCCGGCCAGTCCGGCGAGACGCAGTGGGCGCTGCACCCGGAGACCGCCAGCGGCAACAAGGCCAACCCCGACGTGGCGCGCGGCGGCGGCGAGCCGGTGATGGGCGATCCGGGACCATACCCCGGCTCCGGCCTCGACACCGCCGCGATCAGGCCGGCGTTCAACGCGGGCGACGAGAACCCGGCCAAGCCGACGCTGACACAGACCTACGCCAGCCTGCCGCTGTCGTTCATGGGCCGCGAGATCGAGCACATGGTGGCGGCGGACCAGAACCCGGCCATGGACCTGCTCGACGTGCGCGGCGACATCGGGCGGATCGCCGGCGACAACCTCGATCCGGTCGCCTGGGCCTGGTACCAGCAGGGCTACGACCACGAGGCGACCGACACAGGCAGCCTCGCGAGCCATTCGGGCTACATCGTCCACCACAACGGCCCGCAGTATTTCGGCTATGTCGGCGACAACCCGGCGGTGGCGGCGCACCTGCGCGGCCTTGGCGACTTCTTCGCCGACCTCGCCCACCAGTCGCTGGAGGGCGATACCGGCGGCGTGTTCTACGTGCGCGGCGGCTACGGCAACATCGACGGCATGAAGCCGCTCGACCCCAGCCCGGCGGCGCAGAAGAACTTTCCGGGCAACGACGACCACCCCGGCTACTCCGACGCGCAGATCAGCGAGGCGCTGCTGGCACGCGAGGTCGACGCCATCGCCGCCAGCCCGTACTGGCCCGAAAGCGCCATCATCATCGCCTATGACGAGACCGACGGCCTGTACGACCACGCCCTGCCGCATATCCGCTCGATGGACCCGCAGGGCAATCCGCTGGCCGGCGGGCCGCGCATCCCGGCCATCGTCATCTCGCCGTTCGCCTACGCCCACGCCGTCTCGCACGCCTATGCCGAGCACAGCTCGGTCATCAACTTCATCAACGAGCTGCACGGCCTGACCCCGCTCTCGGCGCTGCCGGACGAGGCGCGCGGGCGCGAACTCGGCAAGACCCAGCTCGGCCAGCCCAACCTCGGCCCGGCGGACGGGCAGGCGGCCCCGATGGACGACATGTTCTCGGCGTTCGACCCCGACCGGCTGAGCGGCCGCGCGCCGCCGCTGCCGGCCTCGCTCGCCATGATCGATCCGGTCGAGTGGGCCAGCCTGCCGCATTACGGCGGCCAGGGCTGCCACCGGCTCGGCATCACGCCGACCGATTACGTGGACGGCAAGCTGATCGACCCGGCGCCGTCCGACTTCAACCCGCGCCCCGGCACGGCACCCGGACTGCCGGCGTCGGGCAACTGGACGCCATAGCGGGAAAAGCTGGCAATTGCTGCGCCTGCGTTGTATGAAGCCCATGGGCGTGCGCCGAGGCGCGCGCCTTTTTTGACGCGCGTGGCGGCCAAGCGCCTGCGCGGGTTGGATTTGATAGCCGGCTGAATGAGAACGGGCGCGAATTAGACGCCGGACATGCTCCCTTCGGCCAGCGGCCACGTAACCCACACCGCACCATGCCATTCCGCACCATGCCACCCCGCGCAGCCATCCGCCGCGCGAACCGTCGCGCCTAGGAGGCGCCCAAAGCCATGAGTCACCTGATCCCCGTCGTGCCCGACTTCACCACGCTCGGCCTCAACCCCGTCCTGCTCGCGGCACTGGCGCAGGAGGGCTACACCGCGCCGACGCCGATCCAGGCGCAGGCCATCCCGGTCCTGCTCGGCGGGCGCGACCTGCTCGGCCTGGCGCAGACCGGCACCGGCAAGACCGCCGCGTTCCTGCTGCCGATCCTGCACCGGCTCGCCATCGGG
>JAYTQW010000332.1:0-2263 GCA_043746535.1 Rhodospirillales bacterium | reverse complement strand
CCTCCAGCATGCCCCAGCCGGTGAAGCGCAGGCCAGGGTCGATGCCGAGTAGGCGGGCGGCGCCCATTCAGGCCGACAGCTTCCGCATCACCGCATCGGGGATGTCGTAGTTGGCATAGACGTTCTGCACGTCGTCATGCTCGTCCAGCACATCGATCAGCCGCAGCACCGCCATCGCGCGGTCCTCGTCCAGGGTCATCAGCGTAGCGGGCCGCCACTCGAAGCGGGCGCTTTCCGCCGGCCCGAATCTCGCCTCCAGCGCGTCGCGCACCGGGAACAGATCTTCCAGGGATGTTGTGACCTCATGCCCGTCCGGCGTGCTCTCGACATTCTCCGCGCCCGCCTCGATTGCCGCTTCCAGCATGGCGTCCTCGCTGGCGACGCTGGCCGCGTAGCGCACGGTGCCAAGCCGGGAAAACATGAAGCTGACCGAGTTGCTCTCGCCCATCGCGCCGCCATACTTGTTGAAGGCGGAGCGCACGTCGGACGCGGTGCGGTTGCGGTTGTCGGTCAGCGCCTCGACGATCACCGCGACGCCGGCAGGACCGTAGCCCTCGTAGCGGACCTCCACGAACTCGTCGCTGCCGGCGGCCCCGGCGGCCTTCTTCACGGCGCGGTCGATGGTGTCCTTGGGCATGTTCACCACCCGCGCCGCCGTCATCGCCGTGCGCAGGCGCGGGTTGGTGGCGGGGTCCGGCAGCCCGGCGCGCGCCGCCACGGTGATCTCGCGGATCAGCTTGGCGAACTGGCGCGCGCGCCGGGCGTCCTGCGCACCCTTGCGGTGCATGATGTTCTTGAACTGGCTATGACCCGCCATCGGCCGCTCCCCGCTATCCGCCGCCGGTCAGGTGCGACGCAGCCGCGCGGTAGCCAGAACCATCGCCGTGACCAGCCCGGCCTTGACCACATCGGCGGGCGCGAACGGCCATACGCCCAGCGCCAGCACGTGACCCCAGCCGGTGAACTGCCCCAGCCACGCCACGCCCGGCACATAGATCGCCGCCATCGCCGCCACCATCGCAGCGAACAGGGCGAGCGGGCGACGGATCAGGGTGCGCGCCGCCCAGTCCGCCACCAGCATCGCCGGGAACCAGCCCAGGATGTAGCCCATGGTTGGCCCGACCATATACGCAAGGCCGATGCCGCGCGCCGGGGTGCCGGTGAACACCGGCAGCCCGACCGCGCCCTCGATCAGGTAGGCGACCAGCCCAGCCATCGCGATCCGCCGGCCGGCCAGTGCCGCCACGGCCAGCACGGCCAGCGGCTGCATTGTCATCGGCACCGGCCAGAACGGCACCGAGACCTTGGCGGACACGAACAGGAGCAGGCTTACGCCCAGTGCCGCCACGATGAAGCGAGCGCGTTCGCGGCCGAATGCCGTGGGGGCAAGGCTGGTGTCGATGGCCATATGCAGCTCCTTGTGATGGCCATATGCAGCTCCTTGTACGGCGTCCGAGTCGCAAGCCTACACGACGGGCATCGCCGGCGACAGTCGCCCGCCGAGGCGCACCGGCTCGATCCGCAGCGCCAGCCCGGTCAGGTTATCGGTCTCCACGAACACGCCGCACACCGTCGCCTCGCCATCCGCCGGCGCCAGCTTCTCGCCCGGCATCTTGCGCCAGAACCGCGCTGCCGCACCCTCCTTCTGCATGCCGATCACGCTGTCATAGTCGCCGCACATGCCGGCATCGGCCTGGAACGCGGTGCCGCCGGGCATGATGTGGTGGTCGGCGGAGGGGACGTGGGTGTGGGTGCCGACGATCAGCGACGCCTGGCCGTCGAACGAATGGCCGAAGCTCATCTTCTCGCTGGTGGCCTCGGCATGGAAGTCGATCACCGCCGCCGCGATGGTGGTGCCGAGCCGGTATTTCGACAGCTCGACGGCGGTGGCGCGGAACGGGCAGTCGAGCGCGTCCATGAACAGCCGGCCCATGGCGTTGACCACCAGGGCGCGGCGTCCGTCCGACACCTGCACCACCACGCTGCCGGCGCCGGGCGTGCCGGGCGGGTAGTTCAGCGGGCGGATCACCCTCGGCTCCTGCGCCATGTAGGGGATCAGTTCCTTGCGGTCCCAGGAATGGTTGCCCAGCGTGATGACATCGGCCCCGGCGGCGAACAGCGCCTGCGCCATGTCGGGGGCGAGGCCGAAGCCGTGGCTGGCGTTCTCGCCGTTGACGATGGCGAGCTCGATGCCCAGCGCCTCACGCAACTTCGGCAGGGCGGCGCCCACCGCATCGCGGCCGGACCGCCCGACCACATCGCC
>JAYTQW010000331.1:0-1897 GCA_043746535.1 Rhodospirillales bacterium | reverse complement strand
CTCGGGGTCGCCCAGCAGGTGGCACACCTGACTGCGCAGGGGCAGGATGCTGGGGGCGAGGCGGGCCAGCCAGGCGAAGCCTTGCGGCAGGCCAGGGGGCCGGGGACGTGGCGTCTCGGGTGCTGCACGTGGCTTGGTCGTCGTGGATGTGGATGCCGCCACCCCCTGGCCGGCCTGGACCCGCAGCGCCAGGGCGGCGAAGCGGTGCGCGAGGCGGTTCAGGTAGGGCCAGACCAGCCACGCCACGGCCACCGCCGCGCGGTCGCGCGCCGCGTGGGCGGCGATGGCCGCGCGCAGCGCTTGCACCACCAGCGTCAGGCGCTGCGACAGGCTCGGGGCGGGTGCGGGGAGCGGGAGGGACACGAACGGAACAAGAACACAACCAGCAGCCTGTGTCAAGCGGCAATAGGAATGTTTGCCTCGCTGCGCGCCAACGAATGAGAGTTTTTGCTTCTTTTTGCAAAAAGAAGCGCTGCCTTCGCGGCGGGTCGGCGTCAGGGCGAGTCGGTGTAGAGCCTATTGTCGCTCAAGTCGGTTGACCGTTGGTGAACCAACTGCCCAGGAAGTCGAGGAAGGCTCTTACCGTGGCCGGTATCAACGTTCGATGCGTGCTCCGACACGGCATCGATGATGAGGTGAACCGTGCCACCGAATGCGAGCCGGCCATAGCTGGCATAGGTGAGAGTTGCGTGCATTGACTCCGAACTTCTTCAGGGTTGTTGACCGCGACGGGACGGACGCTGTCGGCGCGGATGCCTCGTGCCCGGGGCTTGTGGGCATCCGTGCGGCTAGGCCGCTTGCGCCTTGCCGATTTTTGCCAACTGCTTGAACATGAGGTCCGGCGCGAGACGGCTCATCGTCCTGAGGACGTTGCTCAGGCCGGGCCGGATTTCGAGCTTGCCGGCTTCTATGCCGCGGATCGCCTTTGCGACGAGCACCTGTGCGCTCATTGCCTTTTGGCCCTGAAGCTCCTGTTCGAACTCGCCCCGGAACAGCGGCGTCTCGGTGCCGGGCGGGGCCAGCTCGACGACGCTGACGGAGGTGCCGGCGAGTTGCGCCCGCAGGGATTGCGAGAACGAGTGGATCGCCGCCTTGGTCGCGCAGTAGATCGGGGAGATCGGCATCGGCACGAACGCCAGCCCCGAGGACACGTTGACGACCAATGCGTCTTTGCGCGTCCGGAGGTGCGGCAGGAAGGCTTGCACCATGCGGACGGGGCCACACAGGTTGATGTCGATCTCGCGGGTGAGGTCGAGCAGGTCGCGTTCCTGATTGAGATCCAGCTTGCGCATGATCCCGGCGTTGTTGACCAGCACGTCGAGTGCCGGGAACTGCGCCAGCACGGCGTGGCGGAGGGCCAGGATCGCCGCGGGATCGCCCGCCTCGCTTTGGAAGGCATGCAGGCCGGGCGAGGCTTGGCGCGTCGTGTCGAGCCTCTGCCGGTCGCGCCCCGTCACGATCACGACGTTGCCGCGTTCGAGCAGGCGCTTCGCCAACTCCAGCCCGATGCCACTGGTACCGCCAGTGATCAGGATCGTCCTGCCAGTCAGCCTCATGACCATTCCCCTTGCCATGCAGGCGTCCCGCCTGGGGCAGGTTGCCGGTTGCAGGGCCTGCCAGCCTGCCCGTTCCTCCGTTTCACATCGACGCTCACCAGCGTAAAGTAGGCACTTGGAAGTTCCATACACACCAAAAAGAGAGTGTAGGCATGAACAGGTTGCCCCAATTTACCGAGTCCGAGATCGCCACGGCCCAACGCTATGCGTCCGCGACGCCGCCCCCCGACCTCGACGTGCGGGTGGAGGCGCTGGTGAACGACCTGATCGGCCGGGTGGCGGACAAGTGGACCATGCTGATCCTGGAGGCCCTGACCGAACATGGCGAGGTCCGGTTCACC
>JAYTQW010000330.1:0-1688 GCA_043746535.1 Rhodospirillales bacterium | reverse complement strand
GGAGAGGCCGGTGCCGTGATCGGTGCGTTTTGCATACGGCCAGTTAAGGGCCGCTTGGTTGACCAATCCTTTCCGCCGCCACGTCAACGCTTCGTTCATCCCTGCCCGGCAGGGTGGCTGGCATGGACCCGTCCCACCTCTCGTTGTTCGATCTCGCCGAGAAGCGCCTCGCCTGGGTCGACCGGCGGCAGCAGTTGCTGGCGCAGAACGTCGCCAACGCCAATACGCCCGGTTTCCAGCCGCGCGACGCACCTGCGTTCGACGCCGTGCTGAGGGGCGCCCAGATCGGCGTCGCACCGGCGCGGACCGACCCGCGCCACCTCGCCGGCACGCTGCCGGACGGCGGCCGTGGCCAGGCCATTCCCGGTGAGCGCGCGCCGGACGGCAACGCCGTGTCGCTGGACGACCAACTGACCCGCATCGCCGACACCGATGCGGCGCATGACCTGGCAACCGGCCTCTACAAGAAATACCTGACGTTGTTCCGCACCGCGTTGGGTCGTTGAGCCAATACCGAGGGAGCCACACGATGGACATGGAAACCGCCCTGACGATTTCGGCCCGTGGCATGCAGGCGCAGACCACGCGGCTGCGGGTGATCGCCGAGAACCTTGCCAACCAGGACACCACCGGCGGCGCTCCCGGCGCCGCGCCATACCGGCGCAAGACGGTGACGTTCGCGGACCGCTTCGACCGCGACACCGGCGTCGCCCAGGTGATGGTGAAGCGGATCGGCCGCGACGCCAGCGCGTTTCCGCTCCGTTACGAGCCGTCGCACCCGGCGGCGGACGCGCGCGGCTATGTCGCAACACCCAACGTCAACAGCTTCGTCGAGGTCATGGACATGCGCGAGGCGGAACGCAGCTACAGCGCCAACCTGGGTGTGATGCAGACCTCGCGCGGCATGTTGTCGCGCACCATCGAGATGCTGCGCTGACCATGGCCCTCGGCGCCACCGCGTTGCAGGCGACGCAGGCGTACGCAGGCGTCACCCGGGGCGACTTCGGCCAAGGCGGCATTGGCCAGGGCGGCATCGGCCAGGGCGGCATCGGCCAGGGTGGCATCGGGGCGAAGACGCCCGATTTCGGCGCGGCGCTGTCGCAGGCGCTGCATGGCGCGATCGATGCCGGCCATGCCGCCGACGCGCAATCCATGCAGGCGCTGACCGGGCATGGCAACATCACCGATCTGGTCACCGCCGTCTCCAAGGCGGAGCTGGCGTTGCAGACCACCACTGCCATTCGCGACCGCATGGTGCAGGCGTACCAGGATATCATGCGGATGCCGATATGATGGCGGCGATCCGCGGCCGGCTTGAACCAGGCCTGCCTGAACGGCGCCTGCCTGAACGAGGCCGGCTTGGAACAGGGTGATGTCGGCGCGCTGATCCGCGAGGCGTTCGTCGTGGCGCTGAAACTGGGCGGCCCGCCGCTGTTCGCCGCACTCGCGGTCGGCTTGGTGGTCAGCCTGTTCCAGACCGTGACCCAGATCAACGAACAGACGCTGAGCTTCGTGCCGAAGGTCGCCGTGGTGGCCGGCGTGCTGTTCGTGCTGGGCAGCTACATGATGGCCAGCCTGGGCGACTTCACCCGCCTGCTGTTCGACCGGCTGGTGGCGGTCGGCGGTTCGTGACGGGACAGGAACTCATGACGGGGCCGGAACTCATGACTGGGCCGGAACTCATGACG
>JAYTQW010000329.1:0-14114 GCA_043746535.1 Rhodospirillales bacterium | reverse complement strand
CACAACCTGCAGCCTGTGTCAAGCGGCAATAGGAATGTTTGCCTCGCCAAGCCCGCCAACGGATGAGAGTTTTTGCTTCTTTTTGCAAAAAGAAGCGCTTCCTTCACGGCGGGTCGTCGTTATGGCGGGCCGATATCGGCAAGTCTTTCACCGAGGCACGGCGGCATTGCCCGACCCTGCGCTGCATGTCGGCCATGCCCATGAGTTGTCGTCGCTCGACGCCGACCACGTCCACAGCTTTGGCGATTTCGGCGGCAAAGGCGGCATCGCGCGCGAGGTGGTGGTGTCAACGTCCGCATCGCCGGTCTGCTCGCCGCACAGGCGCCGTACGGCTGCGACAGGCTCTCGATCGACTGCGAGGGTCTCGATCACGATCTGCTGGCGGCGATGACCGACATCAACCTGATTTTCACCAGCGTTCGGATCGGCTGACCGCAGCCTGCCGCCCAGCCGCGCAGCGCCTGCCGCCCAAGCCGCGCAGCCTATCGCCCGAGCCGCTCCGCCACCTGGTCCGCCAGTTGGCCCAGCGCCATGCTCATGGCCGCGACCAGATCGGGCGTGGTCTTGGAGGCGGGTGTCGTGGTCAGCCGCACCTCGCTCGCCACCGCCGGCGCGTTGGTGTCCTCGTGGCGGATGGCGACCTGCGCCAGCAGCACCACGTTCCCGCCCGCATCGGGATCGAACCGCTGCACGTCCACCTCCAGCACCACGTCCGGGCGGGTCGAGATCGCGCCTGACTCGGCGAACACCGAGGCGTTGGGCAGGCGCTCCACCAGATCTTCGGTGAACACCCGGTCGATCATGCCGCCCATCGGCTCGCCCCAGCGCTCGTTGCCGCTGATCTGCAAGCGGAACTGCGCGTCGGAGCGCACGATCTCTGGCCGGTCCAGGTAGCCGGCGAGGCCGACGCGGCGCAGCTCGATGCTGTGCGCATGGATCTTGACGGCTGGTCCGGGCATGGCGGCCAGGGTGTAGATGTCGGGATTCGGCGAGGCGCAGGCCGCGACGGCCAGCAGCAACGTGGCCGCCAGCGCCGGCATGGCCCGCCGTCCGGTCTGCCTGGCGCGCATCACCGTTCTCCCGAGCGGCCGGTGCGGCCCCGCACCAGGGCCTCCGGGTGTTGGTCCAGGTAATCCGCCAGCAGCCGGATGGAGCGGGCGGTTTCGCTCAACTGGGCCAGCACGCGTTGCAGGTCGCGGTTGAACGGCGAGTCCGCGCCGTAGCCGTGATCGGCCGAGGCCACCAGCCGCTGCGCGTGGTCGACGGTCGATTGCAGCCCCTTCAGCATCGGGCCGACGCTGGCATCGAGCTTGCCGACCACCGCCTGCGCCGCGTTGAGCGTGCCGGTCAGCGAGCCGAGGCTTTGCTTCAGCTCCGGCCCGCCCACCAGTTGCGCCAAGCCCTGCAACGCGTTGTTGAGGTTGGCCGAGATCTGCTCCAGCGGCAGCGCGCCCAGCTTCTGCGCCACGGCGCTCAGGTTGGCGGTGATGCTGTCCAGCCCGCCGGGCACGTTCGGCAGCACGATCTCGTCGCCTTGCTCGGTGACCTCGGCGGGTGGGGCATCAGGTATGAAGTCGAAGGCGACGATGCTTTGCCCGGTGATCAGGTTGGCGCTGCGCAGTTGCGCCCGCAGCCCGCGCCCGACCAGCGTGCGGGCCGTATCGAGCGGTTTGTTGGCGTGCGTCGCTTCGGCGCTCATGAAGCGTCCCGGCTGCACCTCCATGTGGACGGCGACGTGCGAGGACTTCCCGGCGGGATCGAGTTCGAGGTGGATGCCGGTGACGGTGCCGATCTGGATGCCGTAGAGTTCGACCCCGGCACCCACCGAAAGCCCGCGCACCGAACCCTCGAAGAAGGTGACGACCTTGATCTGTTCGGTATAGGCGGCGTTTTTGGAGGCCGTCTCGCTCGGGAACAGTGGGAACAGGGTGTCCTGTGCCACCACCGGCAGCGCATGGCGGTCATCGGCGGTGTCGAAGGCGACGCCGCCGGACAGCACCGCCTGGATGCTCTCCAGGCGCAACTGCACGCCCTGCGAGCCGAGGTCGATCGACACGCCCGAGGCGTTCCAGAAATGCGTGCTGGGATGGACGAACTGGTCGTACGGGGCGTGGATGAAGGCGTGGATGGTGACGCCCTCGCCCTCGTGGGTGCCGTCCAGGCTCAGCACCTCGCCCACCGGGAGGTCGCGGTAAAAGACTGGCGCGCCGACGCCGATCGAGCCGACCCGGTCGGCCTTGAGCGTGACGCCGAGGCCCGGCTCGCCGGTGCGCACCGCCGGCGGATCGTCCAGGCCGGTGAAGTGGGTCTGCCGAGGCCCGCTGGCGGTGCCCGGGTCCAGCTCGATATACGAGCCGGACAGCACCGTATCGAGGCCCGAGATGGTGCCGGCGCTGAGGCGCGGGCGCACCACCCAGAAGCGGGCGCTGTCCGACAGCGTACGCTCGGAGAAACGGTTCATGTCGACATGCACGTCGACCGCGTTCAGGTCGCTGGTCAGCGTCACGCTGCGCACGGTGCCGAGTTCGACCGCCTTGTGCCGCACCTTGGTCTGGCCGGCGACGATGCCGTCGCCGGACCGGAAGGAGATGGTGATCTCCGGACCACGCTGCGACAGCGTGTTCCATACCAGGTAGAGGGCGATCGCGCCGGCGATCAGCGGCAGCAGCCAGATGACCTGGAAATGCCGCCGTCCGGCGGGGCGCACAACGGCGTCGGGCACCGGCGCGGTCTGGTCGTCCATCCGCTAACGCCCCCCGCCGGCGTGCGGCGGGGTGCGCGCCTCGGCGGCGTCCCACATCAGCCGCGGGTCGAAGCTGATGGCCGCCAGCATGGTCAGGATGACGACGGCGCAGAAGGCCAGCACACCCGGTCCCGGATAGACCGAGGCCAGCGTGCCCATCCGCACCAGCGCGGTCAGGATGGAGATCATGAACACGTCGATCATCGACCAGCGGCCAATGAAGTCGACGACGCGGTACAGCGTCGTCCGCTCCCGCAACCGCCAGGCGGTGCGCCGCCGCGTGGTCGCCAGCATGATCGTGAGGCCGATGAACTTCAGCAGCGGCACCGTGATGCTGGCGACGAACACCAGTGCCGCCAGCGGCCACATGCCGGCCGCCGCCAGTTCCCGCACGCCGCCAAGGATGGTGGAGGGGGCGCCCCGGCCCAGCTTCACCAGCGTCAGCACCGGCAGCAGGTTGGCCGGTATGTAGAAGCAGGCCGCCGCCAGCATCAGCGCCCAGGTCCGGGTCAGGCTGTCCGGCTTGCGGTGGCGCAGGGCGGCGCCGCAACGCGGGCAGGTGGCGAGGCCGACGCTGACCTCGCCGCACACGTCGCAGCCCAGCCGCATGCCGGCGAGGGGACCGCGCGCGGGCAACGGCGCGGGGCGCGCGCGGCCGGACGCCGGCTCGCGGCGGTCGAGCGCCTCCCACACCGCGTCCGGGTCCAGGGTGGCGTCGGTCGCGGCCATCACCAGCATCAGTGCCCCCATTGCGTACACGGCGGCGCCAACCTGCACCTGCGCCAGGTCCACCAGCTTGGTGTAGGCCACGAACAGGCCGAGCAGGAACACCTCGACCATCGACCATGGCCGCAGCCGCTCCGCCCAGCGGAACACGGTGGCGTTGTAGGCGGGCGCCTGGCCGAGGCGCAGGCCGAGCGTCACCCAGCCGATCGCCAGCAGGCGCAGCAGCGGCGCCAGCACCGTGGTGACGAGCACCACCAGGCCAAGCTCGCCCATGCCCTGCGCCTCCAGCGCGGAAGGGCCGGTCAGGATGCTGGTGGCGCGGCCGACGCCGTTGATGCGCAGGTCGACGAAATCCGACTGCGTGGCGATCACCAGCAGCATCAGGCCGGTCAACGCCAGCACCAACGGCCGCAGGATCGGATCGGCCCGGTTGCGCCGCAGCACCGCATGGCAGCGCAGGCAGGTGGCGGCGGCGCGCGGCGGCAGCGCCGGCAGCGACTGGAACAGGCCGCAGTCCGGGCACTCCCGCAGACGGGAAGCCGCCGCCACCGGGCGCGGGGCCGCGATGGTGGCGCTGGTCGCCTGCATCAGTGCTGGTTGCATCACGCCCTCAACGTTGCCGCCGCGCCGCCGTTCCTGCCGCCAAGCTATACCTGTGGCGACCGGCATTGGATGGCAACGCGCCACCATCTGTCTATCACGCCGACATTGCAGGCAGCTTGCCTGATGCGGGCACAATCCGCGGGCGCAATCCACAGTCGCGGCGAAGGTCGCGGCGGCGCCCCGTTCGAGGCACATGCTGACCGATGGGCGTTGCGATATGGCGCCCGGGACGGTATATCGCCGCGAGGATGCCGACGTAGCTCAGCGGTAGAGCAACTGATTCGTAATCAGTAGGTCCCCGGTTCAATCCCGGGCGTCGGCACCATCTTTTCAACTGGTTAAGTTGGCTTAAACCGTTGTTCGCGGTCCGACCCGCCATGAGCTGGGTTTTGAGGCAGACGCGAGGCAGACGTATGGGGTGGTGCCTTCGCCTGGACCACGGCAAGGTGATGTCGTCGTAGAACATGCTACCCGCGACCGGCACGCTCGGGCCAGGTTCTGACACTTCGAGCACGCGCGCGGCCTCGGCCGTGCTGGCGTGGCGCCGGAACGGCAGCCGGGCATCCTGGAGCAATTCGGCGAAGCCCTGCATCTCGCCGGCTACCGTGGCGCGCCCCAGCGTGAGTTCGATCTCCTAGACGAGTTCCAGCGCCACGGGCTTGGGCAGCACCTCCTGCCTGTCCTGATGGGAGCCCTTGTCGTGGTCGTCGTCCGCGTCAGGATCGCCGGCGGCGTCGCCTATGCCGTCCAGAGGCGAGGGCGACGACGCGGCCTGCGCCGGCCCGCTATCGGCGTAGGCGAAATCTGCAACCACGCTCATGTTCGGGATGCGAGTACATGTGTGTTACTCGCGGGACGGAGATCAGGGACAGGGGCAGGGACGCCGGGCAGGGCGCACGCCCTGGCCCAGCGGCAGGCGGGAGGCCGATCCACCCCTGCCCCCTCCCGCCGTTCCCTCCCACGCGGGCCTGCCCGCGCGATGGGGACAAAAGGGATTGTTTTGGCCCCGGATAGAATGACAACCGGCCGCCGACGATGCATCTTGGGACAACTACGAATCGGGCGAGCATGGGTGCATGGCGGAAAGCTTTTACGAACAGCCGATCCTCAACTCACCCTACAAGCCGCCATCGCGTCACCACGCCCTGGACGACGATGGCCAGCCTCTCCATGAGTCGCCGCGGGCGGGACGCCGGCTGTCGAAGCTCATCACCCCTGTCCCAACGGCCAAGAAGAAGCAAGGCAAGTCCAAGCAGGCTGCGTTCGTTCTGCCGGATGCGAACGACCTGTCGACTGACGATCAGGAGTACAACCCCACCTGGGTCATCAACGAGGTCCGCAGCTACGTTGACGCATGGCGCAGCCTGCCCAATCCGAGCGACTGGGGCGTATCGCCGACGACGCAGCGCCTGCTCATGCACTGGCGGCAGCACGAGTTTGCGCAGCAAAGGCCGTTTTTCTGCCAGATCGAGGCGGTCGAGACGGTCATCTGGCTGACCGAGGTCTCGACCCGGGATCGCCGTCACGAACGCATACGCAAGCACCTGGTCGGCGCCAACGAGCAGGCGAACCCGGAGCTGTTCCGGATCGCGCTGAAAATGGCGACCGGCAGCGGCAAGACGACCGTCATGGCCATGCTGATTGCCTGGCACACCCTCAATGCTGTCCGGTCTCCCGCCAGCAGGCTGTACAGCCGCGGCTTTCTCATCGTCACGCCGGGCATCACCATCAAGGACCGCCTGCGGGTCCTCCAGCCCAATGACCCGGACAACTACTACGACCGGCGCGAGCTGGTGCCGCGGGACATGCTGCTGGAGATGCAGAAGGCGAAGATCGTCATCCTGAACTACCACGCGTTCAAGCCTCGCGAGACGCTGGAGGCCACGCGCGCCACGAAGGCGGTGCTCTATGGCCGCGAGGAGCCGCCGAACACGCTTGAGAACGACGGCCAGATGCTCAAGCGCGCGGCGGACGAGCTGCTGGGCTTCAAGGGCGTCGTGGTCCTGAACGACGAGGCGCACCACTGCTACCGCGAGAAGCCGGACGGCGACGAGGACGTGGGCGCCGACGAGCGGGAAGAGGCGAAGCAGAACGCCGAGGCCGCCCGCCTCTGGATCAGCGGCCTGGAGGCGCTTAAGCGCAAGCTCGGCATCACCGCGCTCTACGACCTCTCCGCCACTCCGTTCTTCCTGCGCGGCTCGGGCTATCGCGAGGGCACCCTGTTTCCCTGGGTGGTCAGCGACTTCTCCCTGATGGACGCGATCGAGAGCGGCATCGTGAAGCTTCCGCGCATTCCGGTCGCGGACAACCTTCCCGGCGGCGTTACGCCGATCTACCGCAACCTGTGGGACCACATTGGCAAGAAGATGCCGAAATCCGGCCGGGCCAAGGCCGGCAAGGGCAATCCGCTCGAACTTCCAAACGAGCTACAGACCGCGCTCTACGCCCTGTATGGCCACTACGAGGGCGAATTCGAGCGATGGGCAAACGAAGGCATCGAGGTGCCTCCCGTGTTCATCGTGGTGTGCAACAACACCTCCACTTCGGAACTCGTTTATGAGTGGATCTCTGGGTTCGAGCGTGAGGGTGAAGGCGAGCAGACACGGTTCCAGGACGGCCATTTGCGGCTGTTCCGCAACTACGACGAGCACGGCGCGCGCCTGCCCCGCCCGAACACGCTGCTGATCGACAGCGAGCAGGTGGAGTCTGGCGAGGCGCTGGACCCGGCGTTCCGCGCCGCCGTCGCCCCTGAGATCGAGCAGTTCCGGCGCGAGAAGATGCAGCGCGAGGGCGCCGGTGCCGGGGCTGACGCCATTTCGGACTCGGACCTGCTGCGGGAAGTCATGAACACGGTCGGCCGGAAGGGTCGCCTGGGTGAGACCGTCCGCTGCGTCGTCTCCGTCTCCATGCTGACCGAGGGGTGGGACACCAACACGGTCACCCACATCCTGGGCGTCCGTGCCTTCGGCACGCAGCTTCTGTGCGAGCAGGTCGTCGGGCGCGGCCTGCGGCGGCAATCCTACGAGCTGAACGCCGAGGGCCTGTTCGACGCGGAATACGCCGACATCATGGGCATCCCGTTCGACTTCGCGGCGCAGCCGGTCGTCACCAAGCCGAAGCCGCCCAAGCCCACCACGCAGGTGCGCGCCATCCCCGAGCGGGCGGCGCTCGCGATCACCTTCCCCCGCGTCGCCGGCTACCGCATGGCGCTGCCGGACGAGCGGGTCGAGGCCGTGTTCACCGAGGACTCGCGGTTCGAACTGACGCCGGAGAAGGTCGGGCCGTGCCGGGTGCGGATGGAGGGCATCGTCGGCAAGGGCGTCGAGATGACGGTCGAGATCCTGGAGAGCACGCGCATCAGCACGATCGGCTATGAACTCGCCAAGCATCTGCTGTTCTCCCGCTTCCGCGAGGCGGACGAGCCGCCGCGCATGCACCTGTTCGGCGGCATCAAGCGGGTGGTGAACCGCTGGCTGGCCGAGGGCCATCTGGTCTGCCTCGGCGGCACGAAGCCCGCGATGATCCTGTATCGCGAGCTGCTCGACCAGGTGGCCGAGTTGATCTTCCTCGCCTGCCAGACGCAATCCGCGGGCGAGGGCGGCATCCGCGCCATCCTCGATCCCTACAACCCCTCCGGCAGCAGCCGCTTCGTCAGTTTCTTCACCTCCAAACCGTTGTTCACCACCAACCCGGCGCGCTGCCACGTCAACCACGTGGTCTGCGACAGCGACTGGGAGGCCGAGTTTGCGCGGGTGGCGGAGGCGCATCCGCGCGTGCTCGCCTACGTGAAGAACCAGGGGATGCAATTCGAGGTTCCCTATCGCGACGGCACGCAGGCCCGGCGCTACTGGCCCGACTACATCGCCCGCATCGATGACGGGCAGGAAGATCCGCTGAACCTTGTTGTCGAGATCAAGGGCTTTCGCGGTCTCGACGCACAACTGAAGGCCGAGACGATGCGCAAGAAATGGATGCCCGGCGTGAACAACCTCCGCACCTATGGGCGCTGGGCGTTCGCCGAGTTCCGCGACGTGTATGCGATCGAGGCCGCGTTCGGCACGCTGGTCGACGGCTTTGTCGCGCCCGCCCTTATTCCCGCCTGACCTGAGGACCATCGATGCCCCGCCCGCCCAAGCCACCCGCCCGGCCCGTCCGGGTCGAGGTGCTGACCCATCCCGCCGATGTCAGGCGCAACATTCCCACGGCCGAATTCCAGTCGCTCGCGCAGCAGATGGAGGAGGGCGCGCCGGTCCCGCCGGTGCGCTACAAGCGCGCCTCGCCCCTGGCGCATGGCGACACCCGGCCGCGCGACCCGGACCTCGACCCGCAGATCGTCTGGCGCGGCATGCGCATCAAGCTCACTCCGGCGCAGCGCGCGCAGTTGCAGGAGACGGGGACGGTCGAGCTGGGCGACGCGCAACTGGTCTGGCGCGGCAAGGACACGCAGGACTGGTCCGACCTCGTGGTCAACGCGCCGCCGATCTACATCCAGGAGAAGGTGCATCCGAAGGCGATCATCGACGGCCTGCGCAAGGCGTCGAAGGAGCGGGCGCAGGCGGGGGAGGCGGCGCCGGACCTGTTCGGCGACTTCAACGGGCTGGACGACCCGGAGGCGCGGCTGGAGTTCTACCAGCACGACCAGCACTGGTCGAACCGCATGATCCTGGGCGACAGCTTGCAGGTGATGGCAAGCCTGGCCGAGCGCGAGGGCCTGCGCGGCAAGGTGCAATGCATCTATCTCGACCCGCCCTACGGCATCAAGTTCAACAGCAACTGGCAGGTCAGCACGCAGAGCCGGGACGTGAAGGACGGCAAGCTGACGGACATGTCGCGTGAGCCAGAGCAGGTGAAGGCATTCCGGGACACGTGGAAGGACGGCATCCACTCGTATCTGACGTATTTGCGGGATCGGCTGACGGTGGCGCGGGAGCTACTCACGGAGTGCGGGTCGATCTTCGTGCAGATCGGGGATGAGAACGTGCATCGCGTTCGGGCGCTCATGGATGAAGTCTTTGGCATCGAAAACAGTATCTCGATCATCACAGTATCAAAAACTGTTGGCCAGACTTCGCAATTTGTCGCCGGGGTCAGTGATTACTGTCTATGGTATGGGAAGGATAAACCATTAACCAAATTCCGGTCGATACTTCGGTTAAAAACGCTCGGTGGCGAGGGGACAACCGGCTATCGATATGCAGAACTAGCTCCATTTCAGTGGCGCCAATTATTGCCGTTTGAAAAAGATGGTAACGCGCAGGTTCCTGCGGACCAGCGTCTTGTTGCAATCGGCGACTTATCTTCGCAGCGGCAAGGGCGCGCTGCTGGCGAAGGGTCTGCAATGAACTTCCCCGTAACGGTCAACGGCGTTGATTTCCGACCGAGTGGCGCTAGAGGCTGGTCCACAACGAAGGATGGAATGGAACGGCTTTCTAAAGCTTCCCGCTTACACTCATCAAACACTGGCATTGGCTATGTCAGGTATTTGGACGATTACCCTGCCTACCCGCTGACGAATATATGGACCGACACCGTCGGGCAGGGACAATACGGGGGAGAAAAGACGTATGTAGTACAAACCGGCCTGAAAGTGGTCGAACGGTGTATCTTAATGGCTACCGACCCGGGTGACCTCGTGCTTGACCCGACCTGCGGCTCCGGCACCACTGCCACTGTCGCTGAACAATGGGGTCGCCGCTGGATCACCGTCGACACCTCCCGCGTGGCCCTCGCCCTCGCCCGCACCCGCCTCATGGCTGCGAAATACCCCTACTACCTCCTGGCCGACAGCCGTGAAGGCCGGGCGCAGGAGCAGAAAATCTCGGGTCAGGTCCAGCCCGATACGCCGACTCACAGCGATGTCCGCCACGGCTTCGTCTATGAGCGGGCACCCCACGTCACGCTCAAGTCCATCGCCAACAACGCTGACATCGATGTGCTGTGGGAGGAGGCGCAAGCGACGCTCGAACCACTGCGGGCGCGCCTGAATACCGCCCTCGGCAATACCTGGGAGGAGTGGCAGGTCCCGCGCGACGGCAACCCCACTTGGCCCCCCGCCGTCGCAGAGTGCCACGCCGCCTGGTGGGCCGCCCGCATCAAGCGCCAGCGCCGCATCGACGCCAGCATCGCGCGCCGGGCGGATATCGAGTTCCTGTATGACCGGCCCTACGAGGACAAGTCGCGCGTCCGGGTCGCCGGGCCGTTCACCGTCGAGAGCCTTTCACCGCACCGCGTCGTGCCAGCAGACGAGGACGAGTTGCTCGACCTCCCGGACGCTTCCGAACCCGCGACCGGGCGCCGCCGTGCCACGACGCCGCCCGTCGACTTCGCCGCCATGGTGCTGGAGAACTTGCGCACCACTGGCGTGCACCAGTCGCAGAAGGCCGACAGCATCCGTTTCACCAGCCTGGTGCCCTGGCCCGGCACCTATATCGGTGCGGAAGGCATCTACACCGAAGGTGAGTCCGAACGCCGCGCTGGCATCCTGCTCGGCCCCGAGTTCGGCACCCTGTCCCGCACCGACCTCGTCACCGCCGCCCGCGAGGCGTCGGAAGCGCGGTTCGACGTGCTGATCGCCTGCGCCTTCAACTTCGACGCCCACGCGTCCGAACTGACCAAGCTCGGCCCGATGCCGATCCTGAAGGCCCGCATGAACCCCGACCTGCACATGGCCGAGGATTTGAAGAACACCGGCCGCGGCAACCTGTTCGTCGTCTTCGGTGAGCCGGACGTGGTGGTGGAGACGGTGCGCGACCAACCCGACATGGTCCGCATCCGCATCCTCGGCGTGGACGTGTTCGACCCGCAAACCGGAGACATCCGCTCCGGCGACACCAAAAGCATCGCCGCCTGGTTCATCGACACCGACTACAACGAGGAAAGCTTCTACGTGCGCCACGCCTATTTCCTCGGCGCGCAGGACCCCTACAAGTCCCTCAAGGCCGCGCTGCGGGCCGAAATCGACGAGGAGGCGTGGGCGACGTTGTATCGTGACGTGTCGCGGCCCTTCCTTCGGCCGGAGACCGGCCGGATTGCCGTGAAGGTCATCAATCATTTTGGAGACGAAGTGATGAAGGTTTTCGGAGTGTAAGGGAATGCCGGGCTACAACCATTATCCGCATTGCCTTTGCGGCTGGTGCTATAAGAGCGGGACGAATGGCTATTCGTCGGTGCAAGCCGCTGAGCGGTTTTTCGACAAGTATTCTGCCGAGCGCCTGCTTGCTGCTGAAGGCGTGAACAGAAGTTTGACGGCCTGCTTTGTTCAGCCGAATGCAAGCTGCCCAGTCTGCGACGAACGGGTATTCTACTATGCTAACCGTTTTGGATCGCGCGTATTTTTCGATGAACTTGGTTGGCCATTCTCATCAATCGCAAGATTGGGGTTCCTGAACGCAATAGAAGCCACGAGCGTCAATCCCGAGGAGGATGACCTAAGTCACTTCGAATTTACGTCGGCCAAATGTGTCCCGAAGGCAGAGGAATTCTTCAGCTTTGAGCATAACCTGATATCGATCTTGGACAGCGATTCTATCTCTCGAAAGTTCAAGGCGAAGTCTGTCGACCGTACCCGTTTTTTGGACATCACCGACAAAGTGAGTCGCGCATGAATTTCTGCATCGCCGCAACTTTCACTGCTGCGCTTGGGCGCCTCGCAACGGTAGAGCAGAAGGCGACCAAGACCACGGCGTTCGACCTCCAGATGGACCCCTCCGCGCCAGGGCTGAAATTCCATCGCATCGAGCGGTCGCGTGACCCGCATTTCTGGTCGATCCGAGTCAACAGTGACATCAGAATCATCGTCCATAAGACCGAGGCCAGTTTCCTGCTTGCCTATGTCGGTCACCACGACAATGCCTACACCTGGGCCGAGCGCCGCCGCATTGAGGCGCATCCAAGCACGGGCGCCGTGCAGATCGTAGAGGTGCGGGAGCGGGTCGAGGAGTTCGCCACGGTTCCGGTGGCAATCCAGCTCCCAATCGAGGCAACCCCGGCTACGGAGCGGTTGCCGTTCCACACCCTCTCCACCGAAAGCCTGATGGCCGCTGGTGTGCCGCCAGACTGGATCGCGGACGTTCATGCTGCCAGCGGGGACCGCTTTCTGGCGATGGCCGAGCACCTCCCAGCGGAGGCAGCCGAGGCATTGCTCGAATTCGTCGGTACCGGCCGGCTGCCTGCACCCACGCCGCCTCCCGTGCCCGGCGTGCCGGTCGATCCCTTCACGCACCCGGACGCCTTGCGCCGCTTCCGTGTCGTGGAGAACCAGGACGCGTTGGCCCTGGCGCTGGATGCTCCGTGGGAGCAGTGGGCCGTGTTCCTGCACCCGACCCAGCAGGGCATCGTGGACCGCAGCTACGCAGGCCCGGCCCGCACGTCCGGCTCCGCAGGGACGGGGAAGACGGTCGTCGCGCTGCACCGGGCCGCGCGACTGGCTCGGGCGAGTTCGGACGTGAAGGTTCTGCTGACGACATTTTCGCAACCGCTTGCGACTGCCCTGTCGCGCAAGCTTGCCGTGCTTTTGAGCGCCGAGCCTGCCGTGTTCCGCCGGGTCACCGTCTCCCCTTACCGGGCCGTGGCGGACGAACTCTATCAGTTGGCGTTCGGGCGGCGGGCCGTTCCCGCTTCGGACGAGCAGATTGAGGATGCCATTCGCAAGGCTGCCGAGTCGGTTGGGGCGAAGGGCTTCACGCCACGATTTCTCTTCTCGGAATGGCGGCATGTCGTGGATGCCTGGCAGATCGCCGGCGTGGATGCCTACGCCCGCGTTCCGCGGCTCGGCCGCAAGAACCGGATGAGCGCCGGGCAACGGGAGCGGCTGTGGCCGGTATTCGCCGCGGTGCGTGCGTCGCTTGCCAAGCGGGGCCTGGCGACCTGGCCCGAAATCTACGCCAGGGCCGCAGCGCTTTACGCCGGTCGTGAGAACAAGCCGTTCGATCATATCGTCGTCGACGAGGCCCAGGATCTCGGCGTCGCCGAACTGCGATTCCTTGCCGCCGTCGCGAGGCCCGGACCGGACGCCCTGTTCTTTGCAGGCGACCTCGGCCAGCGAATCTTTCAGCAGCCGTTTTCCTGGAAGGAGCTGGGCGTTGACGTGCGGGGGCGGTCCTCGACGCTGACCGTCAACTATCGCACAAGCCATCAGATCCGCCGGCTGGTCGACCTGTTGCTGCCGAACGCCGTCCGCGATGTCGACGGGAACGCGGACGAACGCGCCCGGACTGTCTCGATCTTCAACGGCCCGATACCCGAGATGATACAGTCGGACGACATCGAAGCTGAGACGGCGGCGGTGACGGCCTGGATCGGGCGTGTATTGGCCGACGGCGTGATGCCATCGGAGATCGGATTGTTCGTCCGCACCCGCGCACAGCTCGCGCGGGCCAGGGAGGCCGTAACGGCGGCTGGCCTGGGTTGGCTGGAATTGTCCGAGCGCGACGAGGACCCAGCCGGGCGGGTGCCGATCGGCACGATGCACCTCGCAAAAGGGCTGGAGTTCAAGGCGGCAGCGGTGATGGCCTGCGACGATGGCATCCTTCCCTTGCAAAGCAGGCTTGAGGCAGCGGCCGACGAGACGGAGATGGACGAGGTGTATGAGACCGAACGCCACCTTCTTTATGTGGCCTGCACCAGAGCCCGCGACCGCCTGCTGATTTCTTCGGTTCGGCCCGGCTCGGAGTTTCTTCAGGACCTGGGCAGTTGACGACGAAATGCTTCTACAGCCGGGCTGCCGAATCTTCAGGTGGTGGCCCAAGGTTCGCTGCTCCCATCTGGGCGAGTTGCCGACGACCTGCCGGCCGGTCGCCTTGGATTGCAGGGTGAACAGCCCGTGCTGACCTGTCACTCTTGGTCGCATTAATCCTGTGCGCGCCTGGATGTTTGATCCCAGGCTTCGATGGTGCATTGTTTTCCTCGGCATGGAAGCAAGCACTATGGGCCAGGTTCTGCACGTCTGCGCCACGACGACAGCGGCGGTCCGTCGCGCGATACAGCATCGTCGAGCGAGCCTGAGGGCGCCGGCCATCCGCCACGGCATCGACCAGAACACCGT
>JAYTQW010000328.1:0-4268 GCA_043746535.1 Rhodospirillales bacterium | reverse complement strand
GCGGGCACGCGCCGACGCCGGCGCGGCAGGATCGCCACGCTTCCCTGGACAGCGGCACTCATGCGGCGGCGCGCGGGTCGAGCCACGCCTCCACCAGATCGGTGATCAGGAACACCAGCGACACCATCACCGCCAGCACCAGCGTCAACCCCTGCACCACCGGGTAGTCGCGCCCGAAGATGCTGTCCACCAGCAGCGCGCCCAGCCCCGGCACCGCGAACACCGTCTCGGTGACCACGGCGCCGCTCAGCAGGGTGCCGATGTTCAGCCCGAACAGCACGACGGTGGAGATCAGCGCGTTGCGCAGAACGTGGCGGGTCATCACCACCATCGGCGCCAGTCCCTTGGCGCGGGCGAAGTCGATGTAGTCGGCGCGCAGCACGCCGATGATGGCGCCGCGCAGGTTGCGCATCAGGATCGCCGACAGGCTGAGCGCCAGCGTCAGCGCCGGCAGGAACAGGTGGTAGAGGGTGTCGAAGAAGTTGGTGCCCAGCCCGCCGACCGGGAAGATGTGCCAGCGCGCGGCGAGGAAGCCCAGCAGCAGCAGGCCGAGATAGAACACCGGCGCCGACAGGCCGACCTGGAACAGGCCACGGATGGCGATGTCGACCGGCCGGTCGCGGAACGCGGCGGCGACGAAGGCCAGCGGCACCGCCAGCATGACCGCCAGCAGCCCGGCCAGCCCGGTCAGCATCAGCGTCACCGGCAGTCGGTCGAGCAGCAGGCCGCTGACCGGGACGCGGCGGGTGATCGACTCGCCCAGGTCGCCGTGCAGCAGGCGGCCGACATAGGTTGCGAACTGCACCGGGATCGAGCGGTCGAAACCCATCTGCGCGCGCAGCCGGGCAATCGCCTCCGGCGTGCCGCGGTCGCCCAGCATCGCGCTGACCGGATCGCCCGGCAGCAGCCGCACCAGCAGGAAGATCACGACCGTGATGAGGATCAGGGTCGGGATCATCTGCAGGAGGCGCCGGCCAACCCGGTTGCGCGATGCCATCGGCAGGACGCCTTAGCGGGCGACCGTCGCGTATTCGAAGATGTTGTTGCCGAGCGGGGTTTGCCAGAAGCCGTCGACCTGCTTGCGCAGCGCCACCGGGTACGGCGACTCGTACAGGAACAGGATCGGCGCCGCCTTCATGTAGATCGACTGGATCTGCGCGTACTGGGCGGCGCGCTTGGTCGCATCGGTCTCCTTCTGGCTGGCCTCGTACAGCGCGTCGGCCTCCTTGTCCTGCCAACCGCTGTGCTGGTTCTCGATGTTCGGGTAATAGGCGAAATACGACGTGATCTCGTTGGGGTCGTTGATGTCGTTGGTCCACTCGCCGGTGCGCATCTGGAAGTCCGGCTTGTGGTAGCGCGCGTCCAGCGTCGGGTTGTCGACCTGCTCGATCTTCAGCTTGACGCCCACCTGGCTCCACATCTGCTGCACCGCCGACACAATGGTCAACTGGTCGGCGCTGCCGGCCAGCACCAGCGTGCTGAGCGACATGCCGGAGCCGTAGCCGGCGTCTTTCAGCAACGCCTTCGCCTTGGCCGCGTCGTAGGGGTACGCCGGCCCCTGGTCGGCGAACAGCGGCGTGGTTGCCGACATGAACGAGCGCATCGGCGTGCCGATGCCATGCGTCACGATCTGGATCATCGCCGACTTGTTGGTGGCGTAGTTCAGCGCCTGCCGCACCCGCACGTCGTTCAACGGGTTCTTGCTGCCGTCGGCCAGGGTGGGCCGGTCGTTCAGGGTCATGTAGCTGACCGCCGTGGACGGGTACAGCTCCATGTTCAGCGAAGCGTCGCCCTGCAACTCCTTCACCCGCGCGAACGGGATGAACTCCGAGCCGTCCGCCTCGCCGGCGCGCAACTTCAGGATGCGGGTGGCGTCGTCGGGGATGATCTGGAAGTCGACCTCATCGAGGTACGGCAGCGGCTTGCCGTCGGCCCCCTTGTCCCAGTAGTACGGGTTGCGCTTGATCGTCATCGTGCTGCCGCGCTTCCAGTCGGCCAGCACGAACGGGCCGGAGCCGACCGGGTGTTCGGCGAATGCCTTGGCCTTGTCGTCCAGCGTGGCGCCGGGCGCCGCCTCGACCAGCTTGCGCGGCATGATGGCGGTGTTGAACGTGGCCAGCGCCGCCGGCAGGCTGGGGTCGGGGTTCTTCAGCTTGAGCACCACGGTGTCGTCGCCCTGGGCCGAGACACTGTCGATGGAGACCAGCAGGAAGTTCCAGATGCCCTCCTTCGGGTCCTTGGCCCGGTTCAGCGACCACACCACGTCGTCGGCGGTGATCGGCGAGCCGTCGGAGAACTTGGTGCCCGGCCGCAGTTTCAGCGTGAAGGCAAGGCCGTCGGCGGAGGTGCTCCACGAAGTCGCCAGGCCGGGGTTCAGCTTCTTGCCGTCGTTGGAGGGCTGGATCAGCGTGTCGTAAAGGTTGGTCAGCACCCAGATGTCGACGTTGGCGTCGTTCAGCACCGGGTCGAGGAACAGCGAGTCGGCGCGGCGTTCATACACCATCTTGCCGCCGCGCGGACCGGCCGCGTTTGCCGCGCCCGCCCCCAGCGTGGCGCCCAATGCCGCGACGCTGCCGGCAGCCAAAGCCATCCAGGACGCTTTCATCGATCCGATCCCTTGCCAACTGTTCTAACAGGACTAGACGCTAGGGGCGTGTTCACGGCAGTGTCAACGGCACATTATCCGCGTGTCACACGGGATGCTGCCAAATCGTTCTAACTGACTAGATCATCGGCAAATAGCTGACAGAATGGGCAAAGGCTTCGCACTCGACCGCTCGCTGCCCGTGCCGCTGGGCGTGCAACTGCGCGGGCTGGTCGAGTATGGCATCGCCTGCGGCCAGTTGACGGCCGGCGAGCGGCTGCCCTCGGTGCGCGACATGGCGCTGCAACTCGGCATCGCGCCGATGACGGTGGCGGCGGTATACCGCGAGCTGGCCGACGCGCAACTGATCGTCGGTCGTCCGGGCGCCGGCACGTTCGTGGCGCCGCAATCCAGCGCGTGGCCGGCGCGCGGCGGCCTGCCACGGATCGAGGCGCTGCTCGACACCCTGCTGGCCGAGGCGGAGTTGCACGGCATCGGCCGCGACGCGCTGATGGCCAAGTTCCACGCCCGCGCCGGCCTGGCGAGACGGGGCCGGCGGCTGCGGCTGCTGTTCCTGGGCGTGTTCGACGATGCCAGCCGCGACTATGCCGCCGCCATCCAGTCGCATCTGGCCGAGGGCGACAGCATCGAGGCGGCGCTGATCGCGCATGTCGCGGCCGACCGCGCGGCATGGGCGCGGGCGATGTCGGCCGACCTGGTGCTGACCATCGCCAACCGGCGAGCCGAGGTCCGGCACCTGCTGATCGACGGGCCGCCGCTGGCGACCGTCAGCTTCCTGCCGAGCGAGCCGACCCGCGTGGCGCTGGCCGGCCTCGACCCGCTGGCCCGGCTGGCGCTGGTGTCGGTGTTCCCGGAGTTCCTGCCGATCATGAAGGCCGGCGTGCGGAACTTCTCGGCCCACGTCACCGATGTTCAGGCGGCGCTTCTCGGTGGGCCGGAACTTGGCGGCGTGCTGGCCGGCGCCGACGTGGTGGTGTTCGCGACCGGCGCCGGCGCGGTGCTGGACCATCTGCGCCCGACCATGCGCGCCATCGAATACCGCCACACGCCCGACCCGCGCGACATCGCGCAGATCGTGCTGCCGCTGGCGGAGTCCCTGCGGCAGCGTCCAGCGCCGCTCATCACCGAGGAGGTCCCATGCGCATTTCCGACATGAACTGGATGCAGGTGGAGGCGCAACTGCGCCATGACGACCGCTGCGTGATCCCGCTCGGCTGCACCGAACAGCACGCCCAGCTCAGCCTGTCGGTGGACAGCATCCTGGCCGAGACGGTGGCGTCGCAGGCGGCCGAGCCGCTCGGCATCCCGGTGTTCCCGGTGCTGGCGTTCGGGGTGACGCCGTATTTCCGCGCCTATCCCGGCACCGTCAGCCTGAAGGTCGAGACCTATCTCCGCGTCGTCGCCGACATCCTCGACAGCGTGCGCGAGGCCGGGTTCCGCCGCATCTTCATCTGCAACGGCCATGGCGGCAACTCGCCCGCCGCCAGCCTGGCGGTCGAGTGGATGGCGGAAAATCCGGGCTGCCGGGTGAAGTTCCACAACTGGTGGAACGCGCCGAACACCTGGGCGGAGGTGCAGCGCATCGACACGCAGGCGTCGCACGCCTCGTGGATGGAGAACTTCCCGTGGACGCGGCTGCCCAACATCGCAGCGCCCAGCGGGC
>JAYTQW010000327.1:0-3606 GCA_043746535.1 Rhodospirillales bacterium | reverse complement strand
CACCGTTGGCTCAGGTCCGTCATCGGCGAGGTGGCATTGGCTTTGGCTGGCTGAGCATCCTGGCAGCTTTGACGATCTCTGAGGCGAACGGAAAATCTGCAAACCATCGTAAACGACCACCGAAACTGACCCACCACCACGCACCGGGTGCCGTTCATACCCGCCAACGGAGGAGAGTTTTTGCTTCTTTTTGCAAAAAGAAGCGCTGCCTCGCTGGATGCCCCCCCCCATAGCAGGCCAGCGTCAGTCCTCCTGCCGCAGCCGGCTTGGCAGCAGGCCGCCGATGCCGTCCAGCACTGGGTAGGCGGCTGCCGCGACCAGGTGGGTGTTGACCCGTTTCAGGTCGCGCAGCGCGTCCAGGTGCAGCGCGCTGGACTCCGCCGTGTCCATTCGCCCGCTGCGCAGGCGCGCGAAATGCGCGGCGGTGGCGTTTGTCTCCATGGCGCGGAACACCTCCTTCTCCGCCGCCAGCAGGCGGGCGGCGCGCTCGTCGGCGGTGACGAACAGCGAGCCCGCAGCGCGCAGGTTGCCGGTCAGCCGGTCGATCGTGCCCAGCAGCTCCGCCTCGCTTTCGCTGGAGAAGGTCAGGCCACGCTTCAGCTTCTTGGCGACCAGGCTGAGCAGGTTCTTGTCCACGATGTCGCCGGCCTGCTCCATGTTGGTGGCGAAGGCCAGTATCTCGCCTACCCGGCGATGGTCGTCGTCGCTCATGGCGTCGGGATCGAGCGAGGTCAGGTAGGCGTTGATGGCGGTGTTCAGCCGGTCGAGCACGTCGTCGAGCCGCCTGGCCTCGGCGATCTGCCGCCGCCCGCCGCCCTGGAACGCGTCGCGCAGGCCCTGCAGCATGCTCTCCAGCACGTCGGCCAGGCGCAATGCCTCCCGCGACGCGGCGCCCAGCGCGATCACCGGGGTCTCGCGCGCCGACGGGTCCAGGTAGATCGGCCGCGCCGGGTCGCCCTGGTCCACCCGCGCCGGCAGCCAGCGCCGCAGCAGGGCGGCGTAGGGTGTCAGCAGCGGGAAGAACGCCAGCGCCAGCACGACGTTGAAGCCGGTGTGGAAATCCACCACGGCGCGGGCATTGTCCGGGTCCATGGCGACCAGCCACGGCGCGATGTATGGCAGCGCCAGCAGGCAGGCGACGACGCCGATCCCCCGGTTCAGCAGGTTGCCCAGCGGCAGCCTGCGCGACGCCGGACCTGTGCCGGTGGCGCCCTCCAGCACCGGGTTGATGGCGGTGCCGAGGTTGGCGCCGAGCACCAGCGCGAACGCGGCGGCCGGCGGCACCGTGCCCTGGGCCGCGAACGACATCACCACCAGCACCACGGCCACGCTGGAATGCGCCGCCCAGGTCAGCCCGGCCGCCAGGATCACGTCCAGCACCGGCTGCGTCGAGACCGCGCCCAGGAACAGCCGCAGGCTCGGCGCGTCCTCGAACGGCGTCAGCAGGCCGATGAACTGGTGCAGCGCCATCAGCAGCAGGCCGAGGCCGATCAGCACCCGGCCGAAATCGCGCGGGCCGGCGGAGGCCCGGCGGAACATCAGCACGCCGATCAGGATCAGCGCCGGCGCCACCTCGGCCACGTTGAACGACAGCAGTTGCACGATCAGCGTGGTGCCGACATTGGCGCCCAGCATCACCGCCAGCGCCGGCACCAGCTCCACCAGCCCGCCGGCGGCAAAGCCGGTCACCATCAACCCGGTCGCGGTGCTGCTCTGCAACAACGCGGTCACGCCGATGCCCGCGAGGAACGCCTGGAAGCGGTTGCGCAGGGCGCTGCCCAGGAAGCTGCGCAGCCGCGCGCCGAACGCCCGCTGCACGCCGGTCTGGACCATGTGGACGCCCCACAGCAGCAATGCCACCGATCCGGCGAGGTCGAGCAGGGTGACCGGGAACTGCATGGGCGGGACAACCTCCTGTTCGCCGGTGCCTGGGCAACGCCGCGCCGCCTCCGTATGACAGGCTATACCTCGAAGGAACACCTATGCCGGACCACGCCGGGCGTTCACGCTGATGCGGTTGTCTGTGGTCGTACCGACCTTCAACGAACGGCAGTCCTTGCCGGTCATCCTCGCCAGGGTGGTGCAGGCGCTTCCGGGCGTCGAGAAGGAGATCATCGTCGTCGACGACTGCTCGACGGATGGCACCGGCGCCTGGCTGGCGGCGTGCATCGGCGGACGCCCGCGCGTCGCGGCGGTGGACGCCGGCGGCGGTCTCGTCATCCTGGAGGACGGAGCGGTGGCGACGGGTCCGGTGGCGCGGATCACGGCGCTTTCCCACAGCGTCAACCAAGGCAAGGGAGCGGCGTTGCGGACCGGGTTCCGCGCCTGTTCGGGAGCCGTCCTGGTCATCCAGGATGCCGACCTCGAATACGACCCGGCCGACTGGGAGCGGTTCTGGCCGTTGTTCGAGCGGGATGTCGCCGATGTCGTGTATGGCTCGCGGTTCGCCACGTCGCTGCCGCACAGGTGCCTGTACTACCATCATTACTTTGCCAACAAGCTGATATCGCTGATCTTCAGCGTGCTGTTCAACCAGATCCTGACGGACCTCGAGGTCTGCTACAAAATGTTCCGCCGCGAGGTGCTCGACATACTGACGCTGCGCAGCGACGATTTCGGGTTCGAGATAGAGTTCTCGGCGAACGTCGCCCTGAACAGGACCATGCGCATCTACGAACTCGGCATCTCCTACTACGGGAGGACTTACGCGGACGGCAAGAAGATCGGCTGGAGGGACGGGTTGAAGGCGTTGTGGTACTTGGTGAAGTTCCGCTTCGGCTGACCGGGTTGCCTACTGGGTTCCCTACTGTCCGGCCGGACAGGGCGGCTCCGCCGGCGGCTGGCCGGGCGGGAACCAGCGGTGGATGTAGTAGAGTTGCCCATAGTCTCCCGCCACGTCGGGCGGCAGGCACCTGCGGTTGACCAGGGCCTGGACCAGGCGCGGTTGCAGCGCCGCGTAGGCGCCCCAGTCGTTGGCGCTGCTGAAATGCAGCCGGGTGGAGAAGGCCAGGGCGATGGCGCCGGCCAGGGCCACCGACGGCAACGCCAGCCATGCCGGCCTGGCCCGTGGCCACGACGCGGCGGCGTCGTCCAGCAGTCCGATGACGGCGAGGTTCCAGACCGGCACCCACGGCAGCAGGACGCGGCCGGTCGGGAGCGGCCGGCCGAGCACGCGGGCCGACACGAACACCGCCGCAAGCGCCAGCATGACAGTGAGCAGCAACGTGGCCGTCTGTGCCCTCAGTGCCCTGAGGCTTGCCAGCAGCGTCAGGACCAGCAGGACGATGCCGGTGACGGCCGCCGCAAACGCCCAGTCGGCTGGCACGTACATCCGAGCGAAGCTGAGCGCCACGGAGTCGAAGAACCCCGCCTGAGACCCGTAGAGCGGCAGGCCGCGCCGCGAAACCCAGATCAGTCCGGCGACCGGCGCCAGGCCCAGGACCAGGAAGACGATGGAGCCGTCAGCCCACGGCAGCTTCGACAGCGCCACGCCGGTGCTGCGGCGCGGCCATAGCCCGACCAGCGCATGGGCGGCAACGAGGGCGTAGAGCACCACCACCGTCGAGAATATCGACAGGCTGGCCAGCAGCGTGGCGCCGAGCAGCA
>JAYTQW010000326.1:0-6260 GCA_043746535.1 Rhodospirillales bacterium | reverse complement strand
TTAGGCGGCTGGCGCGTTGATCGCCGCCTCGATCGCCCGCGCGATCTGCAACGGGTCGCCGATCAGGTCGACGGCGCCGTCATAGGCGATGGCGTTCCCCGGCATCCCGACCCGGGGGGCGCCGAGCGGCGTCAGCACCATGGTCAGCCCGCCCGCGCGATGCACGTCGGCCAGCCCGCGTGCGCCGTCATCCAGCGCGCCCGACAGGATCACGCCGATGCTGCGCCGGCCGCCATGCTTCGCCACCGAGTGGAACAGCAGGTCGACCGTGCGGTTGCGGTATTCCCGGCCCGGGTCCGCCACCAGCGCGCCGAAGCTCTTGGCCGCCAGGGTCAGGTGATCGGCCGGCTCGCCGATATAGACCACGCCAGCCTCGAACCGCTCGCCGTCGGCGGCGATGACGACCGGCATCCGCGATACCGGCGCCAGCACGGCCCGCAGGTTGCTCAGCCGATCCCAGGGCCGGTGCAGCACGAGCAGCACAATGGCCGGAATCGCCGCCGGCAAGGCGTGCAGCAACTGCTTGACATCGTCCAATCCGTGAGCGCCCGAAGCGCCGATCGCCACGAACCAGGGCTTCCCGGTGGACCGTTCCATGACAGAACCTAACACGCCCGCGCGACGGTCGGGCAAGCCAAAGTCAGCGGCGTTGGTTCGTCATCCGCCGCTCACGCATCAGGCTGCCCGCCGCAGGGTGCCTTCCTGCGCCAGCAGGTCGGCCAAGGCGATCAGCGTCGGCGCCGTGGCGAGCACGACGGTCCGCGAGTAGCGGTCCAGAGCGTGCCAGCCACCCTGCGCCAAAGGTTCGAGCAGCATCACCACGTCGCCGGAGCGCCACAGCAGCGGGTTGCTGACGATGACGGAGGCATGTCCGGCATGGTTCGACGACACCGACCACTCCAGCGGGTCCCGCCGCGATTGCAGCACCATCACCAGCCGGTCGAGGCTGGCCCGCTCGGCCGGGGAGAAGCAATCGGCCGCATCGACATCTATATGTCTCATCGCAATGCTCCTGTCCGGTCACTCGGACTTGTCAAGCCGGTTCACGAGTCCGTGTGACAACCTAGAACAGTAGTCACTTAAGCGTGATACAATATTTGTCAGATAATGTTGATTGCCGATAATTCCTACGCGTTCAGGAACTGGCGCACCGCCGCGATCGAGGCGCCGTCCATCAGCGCCGGGGCGTGGCCGGCACCCTCGATCTCCAGGGTCCGCGCGCCGTCCTGGCCCATGACGGCGAACGTCGCCGCATCCAGCAGGTCGCTGTCGGCGCCACGGATGACCATGCGCGGCACCGCGACGCGGCTCCACCACGCCGAGAGGTCCTGATCCGCCGGCGTCGTCGCCAGGATCGGCACGGCGATGGCAGGATCGTAATGCAGCGCCAGCCCGCCATCCGGCAGCGCGCGGGCGGAGTGCAGCGCCATGTGCCGCCACTGCGCGTCGGTCAGCCTGCCGAACGGCGCATGCACCTGCCGCAGGTAGCGCTCGACCGCCGCCAGGTCCGCGAACCGCGCCGGCACGGCGCCGATATAGTCGCCGATGCGCGCCAGCGCCGCACGCGGGATAGGGTGGCCGATGTCGTTCAGCAGCAGGCGGCTGACCGGACTGCCCTGCATCGACGCCATCACCATCCCGCAGATGCCGCCCAGCGATGTGCCGAGCCACGCCACCTCGCCGCCCAGCGCCGCCAGCAGATGCGACAGCGCCTGCACATAGCTCATCGGCTGGTACAGCGACGGCTCGGCCAGCCACTCCGACCGGCCGCGTCCGGGCAGGTCCGGGCAGACCACATGGAAGCGGTCGGACAGCGCCTCCGCCAGCGCGTCGAAGTCGCGCCCGTTGCGGGTCAGGCCGTGGACGCAGACCACGCACGGCGCGGCGGGGTCGCCCCACGCGGTCCAGGCCAGGCGATAGAACCGGCCGCCCAACAGATAGCGTGTCTCGCCTTGGCGCATGGCCAGCTCCATACCGGGTGACGCCGCGATGCGGCATCACGGCATGATGCGCTCTTTCCCATCGCGCATAGCCGGAAACACCTGCAACCGCACCGGACATCGCGCCAGACATAGCACCGGACATCGCATAGGCTGGCGTCATGCGCCTCCTGTTCCGCCTGCTGCCCAGAATCGCCTCCGGCCTGCTGGCGGTAATCCCGCTCGCCTTGGCGCTGCTGTTCGCCGCCGTCTGGCTCACCCTGCCCGGCGGCGACATGCGCGTGGCCATCGCGGGCCTCGGCGCCCCGGTGCGGATCGGGCTGGACGCCGACGGCATCCCGCGTGTCCAGGCACGGAACGCGCTGGACGCGGCGGCAGCGCTCGGCTTCCTGCACGCGCGCGAGCGGATGTTCCAGATGGACCTGATGCGCCGCGCCATGTCCGGCCAACTGGCGGAGCTGGCCGGCCCCGCCGCCCTGCCGCTCGACCGCTTCATGCGCACCATGGGCGTGCGCGCGGCGGCGGAGTCCGACCTCGCCAGCCTCGCCCCCGACACCCGCGCCACGCTGGATGCCTACGCGCGCGGCGTCAACGCCTGGATCGACCGGCGCGGCCGCTTCGCCGCCATCGAGTTCGTGGCCCTTGGCCGCCCGCGCCCGTGGACGGCGCTGGATTGCCTGCTGTGGGGCAAGACCATGGGGCTGTACCTGTCCGGCAACTGGCGCACCGAACTGGCCCGGCTCGGCCTCGCCCGCACCATGCGGCCGGAGGCGATCGCGGCGCTGTGGCCGGACCAGGGCGGCCCCGGCGAGCCGGCGGCGATGCTGCTGCCCGATACACGGCTGCCCGACGCGCGTCCGGCCGATGCGCGGGTGCCCGACACGCGGCTGGCCGATGTGGCGCTGAGACTGGCCGAGGCGGTGCCAGGTTTCCCGGCGCCGTTCACCCTGCCGTCCACCGCCAGCAACGCCTGGGCGGTGGACGGCACCCACGCGGTCCACGGCGCGCCGCTGCTGGCCGGCGACCCGCATCTGGGCTACGGCCTGCCCGGCATCTGGTACCTGGCCCGCATCGAGACCCCCGAGGGCGTGCTGGCCGGCGCCACCGCGCCCGGCGTGCCGATGCTGGTGCTCGGCCATAACGGCCACATTGCCTGGAGCTTCACCAGCACCGGCGCCGACACGCAGGACGTGTTCGTCGAAACCAAGGCCGGCGACGGGCTGTACGCCACGCCGGACGGGCCGAAGCCGTACGCGTGGCGCGAGGAGCGCATCCATGTGCGCGGCGCCCCCGACGAGGTGTTGCAGGTGCGCAGCACGCGGCACGGCCCGATCATCAGCGACCTGATCGACCCGTCCGGCCCGCTGCTGGCGCTGTCGATGGCCAACCTGCAACCGGGCGACACCGCCGCCACCGGGCTGATCGCGCTGAACCGCGCCACCACCGTGGACGAGGCCGGCCGCGCGGCGGCGCAGATCACCGAGCCGGTGCAGAACCTGATGGTGGCCGACCATGACCGCATCGCCCTGTTCGTCACCGGCCGGGTGCCGATCCGCCGCGCCGGCGACGGCTCCGTGCCCGCGCCGGGGGCCGATGGCAGCCACGACTGGACCGGCTATGCCAGCGGCGGGCAGTTGCCGCACTACGTGGCCCCGCTCAGCGGGCGGCTGGTCAACGCCAACGAGCGCGTCGCCCCGCCCGACTTCCCGGTGTTCCTCGGCCGCGACTGGTTCGACGACTGGCGCGCCCGCCGCATCCGCGCCATGCTCGGCCCCACCAGCCACGACACCGCCGACTTCGCCGCCATGCAGGCGGACACCACCAGCCTGTTCGCGCGGGAGGCATTGCCACGCCTTCTGAGCGTGCCCGCTGGCGACGCACTGTCGCGGCAGGCGCTGGCGCTGCTGCGCGGCTGGGACGGGCGCATGGTCGTGGACGCGCCGCAGCCGCTGATCTTCAACGCCTGGATGCGCGATTTCGCCACCGCCCTGCTGGCCCGGCTCGGCGTGCCGGCCCGCGCGCGTGAGGCCGCCCCGCCCTGGCCGGAGATCGCGGCGCATGCGCTCGGCGCCGAGGGCACGGCCTGGTGCGGCCTGGATTGCACGCCATTGCTGGCCAGCACGCTGACCCAGGCCACCACCGAGTTGTCCGTCCCCTACGGCCCCGACCCGGCCGCCTGGCGCTGGGGCACGGCGCATCAGGCGGTGTTCGGCCATCCGCTGCTGCGCATGGTGCCGCTGCTGGGCCGGCTGGTCGAGACGCGGATCGAGGCGCCCGGCGACGAGACCACGGTGGATCGCGGCGGGCTGGCGCCGGACAGCTTCGACAGCGTGCACGGCGCCAGCTTTCGCGGCGTGTACGACCTCGGCGACCTCGACCACGCCTTGTTCATGATCGCCCCCGGTCAGTCCGGCGATCCCGCCAGCCGGCTCTCGCGCAACTTCGTGCAACGCTGGCGCGACGGCGCCACCATCATGCTGGGGCCGGACAATCTGGGACCGGACAATTCACCGCCGGCCACCCATATAGAACTGGTCCCGGCAGGAGCCACGATGCCATGAGCACGCCCATCTTCCACCCGCCCGGCTTTGGCTGGCGGCGCGACGCCGCGCAACTGCGGGAGGACGCGCTGCTGCGCGACGTGCTGGGACGCCGCATCGCCGCGTTCCTGGTCGACGCCGTCCTGCTGGGCCTGATCTGCGTCGTGCTGTGGGTCGCCCTGTTCGGCTTCGGCGTGCTGACGCTGGGGCTGGGGATGCCCCTGCTCGCCCTGCTGCCGCTGGCGCCGCTGGCGTACAACTGGCTGGCGCTGATGGGGCCGGCCGCCGCCACGCCGGGCCAGGCGCTGCTGGGCCTGACCGTGCGCCGCGACGCGGACCTCGCCACGCCCGATGCGTTCGCGGCCCTGGTCTGGGCGCTGGCGTTCTATGCCACCGTGGCACTCGGCGCCGTCTGGCTCGCCTTCGCGCTGGTGTCGCGCCGCCACCGGGCGCTGCACGACGTGCTGTCCGGCCTCGTCGTCGTGCGCGCAAAGGCGTTGACCGACAGCCCTGGCTTCGCGAACATGCCCGGCGGGAGAACACCGTTCGCATGAGCTACAAGCCGCCGAGACGGCCGCAGTTTTTCTACACCACCGCCTCGCTGCCCTGCCCGTACATCGCCGGGCGGACCGAGCGCAAGGTGGTGACAGAGATCACCGGCCCGGACGCGGAGGCGCTGCACGACCGGCTGTCGCGCGCCGGGTTCCGCCGCAGCCACAACATCGCCTACGCCCCGGTGTGCCCGTCCTGCCAGGCC
Source organism: Rhodospirillales bacterium (assembly GCA_043746535.1). Taxonomy (GTDB): domain Bacteria; phylum Pseudomonadota; class Alphaproteobacteria; order Acetobacterales; family Acetobacteraceae; genus CAVRQM01. The sequence continues at coordinate 1,023 of JAYTQW010000326.1, read as the reverse complement.
TGCGTGCCGATCCGCATCCCGGTGGCGAGCTTCCAGCCCGACCGCACCCTGCGCCGCATCGCCCGCGCCAACGACGGCGTGCTGGCCATCGAGGTCGCGGCGCGCGCCACCGCCGAGCAGTTCCAACTGTTCCAGGCCTACCAGCGGCTGCGCCACGGCGACGGCGACATGGCCACCATGACCTTCTACGACTACCGCGCGATGGTCGAGGACACCCCGGTCGAGACCAGCGTCATCGAGTTCCGCGATCCCGATACGCGCCTGGTCGGCGCCTGCCTGGTCGACCGGCTGGGCGACGGCCTGTCCGCCGTCTACTCGTTCTTCCTGCCCGGCCTGGAACGCCGCAGCCTCGGCACCTACACCATCCTCTGGCTGCTGGAGCGCGCCCAAAACCTGGCCCTGCCCTACGTGTATCTCGGCTACTGGGTGCCGGAGAGCCAGAAGATGGCCTACAAGGCCCGCTTCAAGCCGAACGAGGTGCTGGTCGGCGGCGCCTGGCGCGTGCTGCGCGACGGCGAGGCGCCATACCTGGCCTCCGATGCCGCGCTGTCGGTGCCCCAGACGGCGGGTTGAGCGACGGCGGGGTAAGCGACGGCGGGATAAGCGACGCTGCCGAAGCACGCGCAACACGCTCGCACAAGCCACCAGTTCGGCTGGGCTGACCGCTTTGAATGACCGCTATGGGTCACGTGCTGCGATAGTCTCCCTGTGGCAGGGCGGTGCGATGCCTACCCCGCCCCCTGTGCCTTCCGCACCCCGTCCAGCACCGCCTCATGCGTCGCCAGTATCCGCCGCAGCGTGGGTTTTCCTTTGTCACTCGCCGTGGCAATGCCCTCGTGCATTTCCTCGATCCCCGTCGTCATTTGCTCAGCCAAGCCGGATAGCCGCTCCTGCAACTGCTCGCCGTCCTCCTTTAGTTCGGCCGTCCAGATCGCCAGGACGCGAAAGAGTTCGGTGGCAGCGCGGTCGGGAGATACGCCCGCTTGCAGGAGCTTGATGAGCGGGGCCAGATCGGCAGCAGGG
>JAYTQW010000325.1:0-4523 GCA_043746535.1 Rhodospirillales bacterium | reverse complement strand
TCGCTGGCCAACGTCAGCCCGGACACGCCGTTGGGCGCCCGGCTGGTGCTGGCGTTCCTGCCGATGCTGACATTGGTGCTGGTGGTGGTGGCGCACATGATGCGCATGACCCGCGCCTCGGTGCTGCAAATCATGTCCAGCCCGTATATCGAGATGGCGTTCCTCAAGGGCCTGCCGAAATGGCGGGTGGTGGTGCGCCACGCGTTGCCCAACGCCCTGGCGCCGATCATCGCCGTGATCGCCATCAACCTCGCCTACCTGATCACTGGCGTCGTGGTGGTGGAGGCGGTGTTCGTCTATCCCGGCCTCGGCCAGCTCATGGTCGATGCGGTCAGCAAGCACGACGTGCCGGTGGTGCAGGCGTGCGGGCTGATCTTCGCCGCCGCCTTCATCCTGCTCAACATGACCGCCGACATCCTGGCCATCCTGAGCAACCCGCGCTTGCGGCACCCTCGTTGAAAGGCGTCACCTGAATGCGCCTGTTTGGCCACAAGCTGCCGATCACCGCAGTGATCGGGCTGGTCATCATCGCCATCAACGTCCTGGCCGCGCTCGGCGCCCCGATCCTGGCGCCGTTCAACCAGTCCGACGTGATCGGCGACGCCTGGGACGACCCGAGCGCCTTGCACTGGCTGGGCCTCGACAACCTCGGGCGCGACCTGTTCAGCCGCCTGCTGTACGGCGCGCGGATGTCGATCGGCCTGTCGCTGGTCATCACCTGCATCAGCTTCTTCATCGGCATCGTCGGCGGGTTCACGGCGGCCATCAGCCGGGGCTGGGTCGACACCGCGTTGTCGCGCCTGGTCGACCTGATCCTGTCGATGCCGACGCTGATCTTCGCCTTCATCGTGCTGTCGGTGCTCGGCACCGCCTTGCCGGTGCTGGTCATCACCATCGCCCTGCTCGACAGCGTGAAGGTGTTCCGGCTGGCCCGCGCGCTGGCGGTCAACCTGAACGCGCTCGAATATGTCGAGGTGGCGCGGGTGCGCGGCGAGGGGTTGTGGTGGGTGATCCGCAAGGAGATCCTGCCTAACGCGGTGGCACCGCTGATCGCCGAGTTCGGCCTGCGGTTCTCGTTCGCTTTCCTGTTCATCGCGGCGCTGTCGTTCCTCGGCCTCGGCGTGCAGCCGCCCGACGCCGATTGGGGCAGCATGGTGCGCGACTACCGCGACATGATCGCGCTGGATGTGGCCGCTCCGTTCTATCCGGCCGGCGCCATCGCGTTGCTTACCATCGGCGTCAACTTCGTGGTCGACTGGATGCTGTCCATACACTCGCGCGGGCATGGAGAGGGCGCATGAGCGGCCTGGCGAAATCGCGCGTCACCGGCGAGCGGATCCTGGTCATCGACAAGCTGCGCGTGCAGGTGATGAGCGACCGTGGCCCCGGCCCGGTGCTAGTCGACGACGTGGGCTTCACCCTGAACCGGGGCGAGGTGGTCGGCCTGATCGGCGAGAGCGGCGCCGGCAAGTCGACTATCGGCCTTACCGTGCTCGGCTACACCCGCCCTGGCTGCTTCATGGTCGGTGGCGAGCTGGTGTTCGAGGGCCGCGACATCCGCAAGATGACCGCCGCCCAGCGCCGGGCGTTGCGCGGGCCGGGCGTCGCCTACATCGCCCAATCGGCGGCGGCCAGCTTCAACCCGGCGATGACGCTGATGCAGCAGGTCTGCGAGATCCCGCTCCGCCAGGGCCTGATGAACCGCGCGCAGGCCCGCGTGCGCGCCATCGAATTGTTCCGCGAACTCGACCTGCCGCGTCCCGAGACGTTCGGCGACCGCTTCCCGCACCAGGTCAGCGGCGGCCAGTTGCAGCGGGCGATGGCGGCGATGGCGATGGCCGCGCGCCCCGACATCCTGATCTTCGACGAGCCGACCACCGCACTGGATGTCACCACCCAGGTCGAGGTGCTGGCCAGCTTCCGCAAGCTGATCCGCGAGAGCGGCACCGCCGCCATCTACATCACCCACGACCTCGCCGTGGTGGCGCAGATCGCCGACCACATCATGGTGCTGCGCCATGGCAAGATGGTCGAGTACGGCGCCTCCGAGCAGATCCTGCAATCGCCGCGCGAGGAGTACACCCGCCGGCTGGTTGCCGAGCGCGTCCAGGGCCACGACTTCATCGCCCGGGGCGAGGACACGCGCCAGCCGATCCTGGAGGTCGAGCATGTCGTCGCCAGCTATCACGGCCTGGTCCGCGTGATCGACGACGTGAGCCTGTCGGTGTTCAAGGGCGATACCCTGGCCGTGGTCGGCGAGAGCGGCAGCGGCAAGAGCACCATGGCGCGGGTCATCGTCGGCCTGCTGCCGCGCGAAAGCGGCGACGTGCGGTTCCAGGGCAAGTCGCTGCCGCCCAAACTGTCCGACCGCACCCGCGACCAGAAGCGCCGGGTGCAGATGATCTATCAGATGGCCGACGTGGCGCTGAACCCCAACCAGACCCTGCTGGAGATCATCGGCCGCCCGGTGGCGTTCTACTTCGGCCGCAACCGCGCCCAGGTGCGCGTCCGCGTGCTGGAACTGCTGCGCATGATGGACCTGCCGGAGGCGTTCATCACCCGCAAGCCGGGCGAGTTGTCCGGCGGCCAGAAGCAGCGCGTCGGCATCGCCCGCGCCCTGGCCGCCGAACCCGACCTCATCATCTGCGACGAGGTGACCAGCGCGCTGGACCAACTGGTCGGCGAGGAGATCCTGCGCCTGCTCAAGAAGCTTCAGGAGGATCTCGGCATCGCCTACGTGTTCATCACCCACGACCTCGGCACGGTGAAGCGAATCTCCAACAAGGTCGCCGTCATGCTGAAGGGCAGGCTGGTCGCCGGCGGCGACACCGCGGCGGTGTTCGCCCCGCCGTACCACCCCTACACCGAACTGCTGCTGTCGAGCGTGCCGGAGATGCGGGCGTCCTGGCTGGACGAGGTGCTGGCGCGGCGGGCTGCGATAGCGATAGCTTGACGCCAGCAAGGAAAATCCTTACCTGATGCGGCTATGATTACCAGCAAGCTCACCAGCAAGGCGCAGACCACGATCCCGCAGGCGGTGCGGGTGGCACTGCATCTCTCCCCAGGCGACGCACTCGCCTATGTGGTCGAGGATGGCCGGGCGGTGCTGACCCGCTGGCAGCCTGAGACGCGTGAAAACCCGTTCGCGTCGTTCACCGAATGGGAGAGCGCCGCCGACGAGGAGGCTTACGCCAACCTTTGAGCGGCGGCGTCGCCTGCTGGGACGTGGTAAAGGTGCCGTTCGCCTACACCAACAGGCCCATCCAGCAGGCAAGGCCGGCAATGGTCCTGGGCGTGTTGCGGGCCGCCGGGATGCCGACGATGCTGTGGGTGCTGATGATCACCAGTGCCGGGAACCGTCGCTGGCCGGGGGACATCCTGGTGTCCGATCTTCCGGTCGCCGGATTGCCGGCGCCCTCGGTGGTGCGGATCGCTAAGATCGCGACGGTGGACCTGGACCTCGTGCAGAAACTCGGCAGCCTTGGCGACACCGACATGCATCCCGACCGCGCCAGCGTGCGCCGCCAGTTGGATGCCACCCTGCGCCCGGTGCTGGCACTCGCCTGATCGGGCATCCGTCTTCATCCTGTCACGGCCTTGCCACCCCCATCTCCGTGCGCTATCCACCGCCGCTCATGGCCGCAAGGCGGGCGTGGTGGAATTGGTAGACACGCCAGATTTAGGTTCTGGTGGCGCAAGCCGTGGGGGTTCGAGTCCCTCCGCCCGCACCACGCGCCCCACCCGCTGCCGGTGCGACGACACTCTTATATAGACGGCAGCCGAGGATACGCTCCATGCAGGTCACCGAGACGCTTTCCGACGGCCTCCGTCGCGCCTATTCGGTCGTGGTCCCGGCCTCCGACATCGAGCAGAAGCGTGTCAAGCGGCTGGCGCAGTTGTCCAAGGACCTGCGCCTGCCCGGCTTCCGCCCCGGCAAGGTGCCCGCCAACCTGGTCAAGCAGCGTTACGGCGGCGCCGTGACCGCCGAGGTGCTGGAGGAGAGCGTCAACGACGCCACCCGCCAGATGCTCAGCGACCGCGGCCTGCGCTCGGCCGGACAGCCGAAGGTCGAGGTCACCAGCATCGACGAGGCGCGCGACCTCGCCTTCAACGTCGAGGTCGAGTTGCTGCCGGAGATCACGCTGCCGGATTTCTCCGGCATCGAACTCATCCGCCTCAAGGCCGAGCCGGCCGCCGAGACGGTGGACAAGGCGTTGACCGAGATCGCCACCCGCCAGCGCACGCTGGAGCCGGTTACCGAGGAGCGCGCCGCCGAGACCGGCGATTTCGTCACCGTCGATTTCCTCGGCAAGGTCGATGACGTCGCCTTCCCGGGCGGCACCGGCACCGACATGGATGTCGAGATCGGCGGCGGCAACTTTATCCCAGGCTTCTCCGAACAGATCGCCGGCATGAAGCCGGGCGAGACCCGCACCATCGCCGTCACCTTCCCGGCCGAATACGGCGCCGCCGAACTGGCCGGCAAGGATGCGACCTTCGAGATCACCGCCAAGGCGCTGAAG
>JAYTQW010000324.1:0-4020 GCA_043746535.1 Rhodospirillales bacterium | reverse complement strand
GGCACGCTGGTCACCTTCAAGCCGAGCAAGCAGACCTTCACCCAGGTCGAGTTCGACCTCGCCATCCTGGAAAAGCGGATGCGCGAGCTGGCGTTCCTCAACTCCGGCCTGCGCATGACCCTGCGCGACGAGCGCCACGCGCCGCCGACCGAGACGGTGTTCTACTACGAGGGCGGCTTGGTCGCCTTCACCGCCTGGCTCGATCGCGGCAAGACCTCGGTGTTCTCGCCGCCGATCGGCGTGTCGACGGCGGCCGAACCGACGCATGGCATCCGCGTCGAGTTCGCGCTGACCTGGAACGACAGCTTCCACGAGACCATGCTGTGCTTCACCAACAACATCCCGCAACGCGACGGCGGCTCCCACCTCGCCGGCTTCCGCCAGGCATTGACCCGCGTGGTGACGAAATACGCCGAGAGCATGGGCAAGAAGGACAACCTCGTCCTGGTCGGCGACGACATGCGCGAGGGCATGACGGCGGTGTTGTCGGTCAAGGTGCCGGACCCGAAGTTCTCCTCGCAGACCAAGGAGAAGCTGGTCAGCAGCGAGGTGCAGCCGGTGGTGCAGGCCGCCGCCGCCGATGCCATCAGCCACTGGTTCGAGACGCATCCGAAGGAAGCCCGGGCCATCATCCAGAAGGTGATGGATGCCGCCGCCGCGCGCGAGGCGGCACGGCGGGCGCGCGAACTGACGCGACGCAAGGGCGTGCTCGACATCTCGACGCTTCCGGGCAAGCTGGCCGACTGCCAGGAGCGCGACCCCGCGAAATGCGAGCTGTTCCTGGTCGAGGGCGACAGTGCCGGCGGCTCCGCCAAGCAGGGCCGCGACCGCAAGTTCCAGGCGATCCTGCCGCTGAAGGGCAAGATCCTCAACGTCGAGCGCGCCCGCTTCGACCGCATGATCGGCAGCGCCGAGATCGGCACGCTGATCACGGCGCTCGGCACCGGCGTCGGGCGCGGCGAGCCGGAGCAGGGCGGTTTCGACGTGACCAAGCTGCGCTACCACCGCATCGTCATCATGACCGACGCCGACGTGGACGGCAGCCACATCCGCACCCTGCTGCTGACCTTCTTCTTCCGGCAGATGCCGCAGTTGATCGAGCAGGGCTGCCTGTACATCGCGCAGCCGCCGCTATACCGGGCCAAGCGCGGCAACGACGAGCGTTACCTGAAGGACGACGCGGCGCTGGAGCGGTTCCTGCTGGACAAGGCGATGTCCGGCGGCAGGCTCACCTTCGCCGACGGCGAGGTGGTCGAGGGCGCCGAACTCGACGCCACCGCCACCGGGCTGCGGGAGACGACGCTGCGGCTGCGCCGTCTCTCCTCGGCGGTGCCGGTGGCGCTGCTGGAACAGGCGGCCATCGCCGGCGCGCTGACCTCCGACGCCGACCGCGCGGCCGGCGTCAGCCAGTTGCTGGTGCAGCGGCTGGACGCCATCAGCCTGCCGGCGGAGCGCAGTTGGAAGGTGATCGCCGACGCCTCCGGCCTCAACATGTTCCGCACCGTGCGCGGCGTGGCCGAGCGGCACAGCCTCGACCCGGCCGCGTTGCGCAGCGCCGATGCGCGTTGGCTTACCGAACGCTGCGAGACCATCGCCCGCCAGTTCGCCGAGCCGGCCCGCCTGAAGCTGGAGAGCACCGATACGGCGGTTGCCGGCCCCGCCACCGCCTTCGACCGCATCCTGGCGCAGGGCCGGCGCGGCCTCGCCATCCAGCGCTTCAAGGGGTTGGGCGAGATGAACCCCGACCAGCTCTGGCGCACCACGCTCGACCCGGCGTTCCGCACCTTGCTTCAGGTGCGCGTGGGCGACGTGGAGGATGCCGGCCTGGTGTTCTCCACGCTGATGGGCGACGTGGTGGAGCCACGCCGCGAGTTCATCGTCGGCAACGCGCGCAAAGTGGCTAATTTGGATATATAAGAGCTGGGTGCAAGAAGCATAGCCAAGGCTGCCGGCTGGTCTTGAGTCAACCTGCACGGAGAAAGAATAATTTTCATGCGTTATATCGGCTTGATTGACGGAAAAGATGGCGCCTATGGAATAGTGTTTCCCGATCTTCCGGGTTGCACCGCCATGGGCGCGACGATCGATGATACTGTTCGTGCGGCGTCCGAGGCTCTTGGCGACTGGATCGGGACTGTCGTGGCCAGGGGTGGAAAAATTCCTGTGGCTAAATCTCTTGAGGAACTCCTGCGCGATTTGGAGGTAACCGAAGCCTTGAGGGAAGGTTCCAGCCTAAGTGCTATCAACGTCGTCCGCTCTTCGGGAAAGCCGGTGCGGGCCAATCTTTCGCTGGATGGCGGTGTTGTTGCAGCCATCGATGCGGAAGCGGCACGACGCGGCATCACAAGATCCGCGATGGTTGAGGTTATGGCCCGCGAGCAACTGCCGGAGATGGCATTTTAGCGTACCGCCGACGGTGGCTTGGACCTTTCTTACCCCTTCGGCCGGCGCGTCTCGGCGTCTTCGTCCATGTCGCGCACGACTTCCTCGACGGCGGCGGGATCGACCTGCTTGGCCTGCTCGATCAGCTTGTCGGCCTCCTGCTCCTGGCCCTGCACCAGCTTGTCGAGCGCCTGTTCGGTGAGCTCCCGCGCCTGCTCGTAGGACTTGCCGGAAGATGGGCCGGAAGATGGATCGGACATATTGTGCTCCTCATGCTGTGGCCCGTTGCGTGTGGCCTATTGCGTGTGGCCCTAGCGCGCCATGGCCGCGCGGGTTGCGATGGTCAGCGCTCCACCCGTGGCGGTCGCGCGGGCTGGCCGGCGTTGGCCTCCAGCAGCGCGCGCAGGCCGTTCAGCAGTTGCGCCGGCGTGGGCGGGCAGCCACGGATGAACAGGTCGACCGGGAGTGCCGCCTCGACGCCGCCGAGGATGGCCGGGCTGCCCTTGAACACGCCGCCGTCGATGGCGCAGTCGCCGATCGCCACCAGCCATTTCGGCTCCGGCATCGCCTCCCACGCGCGCAACAGCGCCTCATGCATGTTGCGGCTGACCGGGCCGGTGACGGTCAGCACATCGGCATGGCGAGGGCTTGCGACGAAGCGCAGGCCGAACCGCTCCAGGTCGTAGATGACGGAGTTCAGCATTTGCAATTCCAGTTCGCAGCCGTTGCACGAGCCGGCGTCGACATGGCGGATGGCGAGGCTGCGGCCCAGCCGGACCTGCGCCGCCGAATCCAGCCTTGCCGCCAGCGCCGCCACCGTCGGCTCGTCCAGCACAGAGGCGGGCTGCGTGTCCGGCCCATCGCGCAGCGCGCGCAGCAGCAGGCGCCAGGTCATCAGAGATCTACCCCGGAAATGGAGCCGTTGATGGATTTGTTGATGAGCGGGAAGTCGGCCAGGATGTTGCCCTCGACCGCCGCTTCCAGCAGCGGCCAGTGCAGCCAGCTCGGGTCGCGCAGGAACACGCTGGCGATCAACCCGCCATCCAGCCGCAGCCAGTGCCAGATGTCGCCGCGAAACCCCTCGGCCCAGCCCAGCCCCTCGCCGCTGGCCGCAGGCAGGCCGAAACTGATCTCGCCGGTGGGCAGCCCGTCCAGCAGGACTCGCAGCAGCCGGATGCTTTCCGTTATCTCGGCGGCGCGGACGCGCAGGCGGGCATCGACATCGCCGGCGACCAGCAGCGGCGCCTGCACCGCCAGCCGGTCATAGGGCGCATAGCCCGGCCGCACGCGCAGGTCGCAGACGCGCCCGCTGGCCCGCCCGACGAAGCCGCCCGCCGCCATGCGCACCGCCAGCGAGGGCTGCACGATGCCGGTGCCGATGACGCGGTCGGCGAGGCTGGCAACGTTGCCGAACAGGTCCAGCAGGCGCGGCAGCTCGGCGGCCACCGCGTCGACGGCGCGCAGGATGGCGGCGGCGCCGTCGGGGGCGATATCGCTGGCGACGCCGCCGGGGATGACCGCGTCCATCATCAGCCGGTGGCCGAACGCCGCCCGCGCCGCCTCCAGCATCGCCTCCCGCAGCAGCAGGCAGCGGGCCGGCAGCGGCGCGAACCCGGCATCCTGGCCGAGCGCGCCCAG
>JAYTQW010000323.1:0-3443 GCA_043746535.1 Rhodospirillales bacterium | reverse complement strand
AGGTAAGGCACCTCGTAGCGCTCGGCGACCTGGCTGATGGTGGCGGCGGTGGCGCTGGTGTAGCTGCCGACCAGCGCCACCACGTGGTCCTGGGTGATGAGCCGCTCGGCCTCGGCGCGGGCCTTCTGCGGGTCGTTCTGGTGGTCGGCGAAGATGACGCGGACATGCGCCCCGCCCAGGTGCGGCAGGCCGCCGCCCTTGCCCAGCAGCATGGGGATCGGCGGGTGCTCGGTGTTGATGATGTCGCTGGTGACGCCGAGCGCCGCCTGCGCGTCGGCGCCGATCTGCGCCGCGTTGCCAGTGAGCGGGTAGATCGCGCCGATGAGGATGTCCTCCGCGCGGGCGGCCGGCGCCCCGGCGGCGAGCATGGCGAGCACGGCCAACAAACGCTTCATGGTGTCCCCTGGGATGGCGGCCTGCCAGGTAAGCACGTCACGTGCCAGCGTGCACGCGGGCCTCCAGCGCGGCCAGGTCCGCCGGCGTGTTGACGTTGGCGAACGGCTCGCCGGCGAAGCCGACGCGGCGCATCCCGAGCGTGGCGGCGAACCGCTGCACGCTGCGCCCGCCGGGCCGGGCCAGCCAGGCGCGCAGGGCAGGGGCGGCGGCGACCGGCCACAGCGCCACCAGGTGGTGGGTGCGCCCGCAGCTTTCCGCGGCCGCCGGGGCGGGGGCGAGGGCCTGCGCCAGGCCGGGCGGGACCAGCGGGGTGTCGCCGGGCACGGTGAGCAGCGCCTCGGCGCCGAGGGCGGCGGCCCAGTCCAGCCCGGCCAGCACGCCGGCGAGCGGCCCCTGGCCGGCCACCGGGTCGGGCAGCACGGGATAGGCGCCGCCGAAGCGGGCGGGGTCGCCGTTGGCGCTGATGGCGATGGCGGCGTGGTCGAGCGCCAGGGTGGCGAGGATGCGGGCCAGCATGGATCGCCCGGCGAGCGGCAGCAGCGGTTTGTCGCCGCCGCCCATCCGGCGCGCGTCGCCGCCGGCGAGCACCAGGGCGGCGATGGGATTGGGGCGAACGACGGGGATCGAACCCGCGACAACCGGTACCACAAACCGGCGCTCTACCAACTGAGCTACGTCCGCCACCGGGCCGCGGAATACTGCTTTCAGCCTGCCGCCGTCAACATCGCGCGCCTGCTTGCGAAATGGCGGGCGAGCCGCGCCACCGCCTCGTCCAGCATCCGGTCCTGCTTGCAGAACGCGAACCGGGCGTAGTGCCGCGGCGCGTCGCCCTCGTAGAACGCGCTGACCGGGATCGCCGTCACGCCCGCCTGCTCGGTGATGTGGCGGCAGAACGCGACGTCGTCGCCGCGGAAGCCGAGCGGGCTGAAATCGGCGGTGACGAAGTAGCTGCCGTGCGAGGGCAGCATCGCCATGCCGAGGGCGGACAGCCCGCCCGCCAGCCGGTCCCGCTTGGCCTGCAGCGCGCTGGCCAGGCCGGCGAAGTAGGCGTCGTCCTTGCCCAGGCCCAGCGCCACCGCGCGCTGCAGGTTGGGCGGGGTGGTGAAGGTCAGGTTCTGGTGCGCGCGGGCGGCCAGCGCGGCCAGCGGGGCGGGGGCGGTGACGTAGCCGACCTTCCACCCGGTCAGGCTGAACGTCTTGCCGGCGCTGCCGATGCGCAGGCAGCGCTCGCGCATGCCCGGCAGCGTCATCAGCGGGATGTGCTGGCGGCCGTCGTAGACCAGGTGCTCGTAGACCTCGTCGCACACGGCGTAGGCGTCGTGCTGGCGCAGCAGCCCGGCGATGAAGCCCAGCTCCTCGGCGGTGAACACCTTGCTGGCCGGGTTCATCGGCGAGTTGAGCATGATCGCCTTGGTGCGCGGGCCGAACGCGGCGGCGAGCTCCGCCCGCGGCAGCGCCCAATGCGGCGGCTGCAGCCGGACCAGCCGCGGCGTCGCGCCCAGCATCCGCACGATGGGCAGGTAGGTGTCGTAGAGCGGCTCGATCAGCACGACCTCGTCGCCCGGGTTGAGCAGCGCCATGAGGCTGGCGGCGATGGCCTCCGTGGCGCCGGAGGTGACGACCACTTCGCGCGCTGGGTCGACCTCCAGCCCGTAGAAGCGGCGGTTGGCGTCGGCGACCGCCTGGCGCAGCTCGGGCACGCCGGTGAGCGGCGGGTATTGGTTGCGCCCGTCCATGAGCGCGGCGGCGGCGGCGGCCAGCACGTCCGCCGGGCCGTCGGTGTCGGGGAAGCCCTGGCCGAGGTTGATGGCGCCATGCTCGGTGGCGAGGGCGGACATCACGGTGAAGATCGTGGTCCCGATGTCGGACAGCAGCGTGTTGGCGGTCTTCAAGCGCGTCATTCCTTCAGGCGGCTGGGTCCGGGCATCATGTGGAAAGGCGGCAGATTTTTCAATCGCTGCCTCAAAATCAAGCAAGCCGGCGCTGCGGGCCTGATTTCATGGGGCGCAGGCGCATTGCCCGGCGGCACGGCGCATGCAAACCTTCGCCGCCGCCCGCGGCACGCAGGGCGACGGGAGGATTCAGTGAAGAAGATCGAGGCGGTGATCAAGCCGTTCAAGCTGGACGAGGTGAAGGACGCGCTTCACGAGGTTGGGCTGCAAGGCATCACGGTCGTGGAGGCGAAGGGGTTCGGGCGGCAGAAGGGGCACACGGAGCTGTATCGCGGCGCGGAATACGTGGTGGATTTCCTGCCCAAGGTGAAGATCGAGCTGGTTTGCGCCGACAACGTCGTGGAGCGGGCGGTGGAGGCGATCGTGAACGCGGCGCGCACCGGGCGGATCGGGGACGGCAAGATCTTCGTCACCAACGTGGAGGAAGCGATCCGCATCCGCACCGGCGAGCGCGGCGACGACGCGATCTGACGATTGACGAGGCAGCCTGGCCCGTTGTGGCGCCGGGCGAGAGAGGGGTTTTTGCATGGCGAAGAAGGCAACGGTTGCGGCGCCGGTGAACGAGTCTGCCCGCGTGTTGGAGATGATCCGGGAGAACGGGGTGGAATACGTCGACCTCCGCTTCACCGACCCGCGCGGCAAGTGGCAGCACACCGCCCAGCACATCTCGACCATCGACGAAGATGCGTTCCGCGACGGCATCATGTTCGACGGCTCGTCCATCGCCGGCTGGAAGGCGATCAATGAGTCCGACATGATCCTGATGCTGGACCCGGAGACGGTGGTCATGGACCCCTTTTCGGCCAAGCCGCAGGCGATCATTATTTGCGACATTATCGAGCCGTCCACCGGCCAGGGCTATGTCCGCGACCCCCGCAGCACGGCGAAAAAGGCCGAAGCCTACCTGAAGTCGTCCGGCATCGGCGACGCCGTCTACATGGGCCCGGAAGCCGAATTCTTCATCTTCGACAGCGTGAAGTTCGGCACCGGCGGCAACTACGGCATGTACCAGCTGGACAGCCAGGAAGGCCCGCAGGCGTCCCTGAAGGACTACCCGGAAGGCAACATGGGCCATCGCCCCGGCGTCAAAGGCGG
>JAYTQW010000322.1:0-5953 GCA_043746535.1 Rhodospirillales bacterium | reverse complement strand
GCCACCGCCATGCCGTAGCCGGGGACGATGATCACCTTCGACGCGTTCTTCATGATGAACCCGGCGTCCTCGGCGTTGCCCGACCGGACGTTCCGGTCTCCGGCCACCACGCCACCTGCCCCCGTGCCGCCGCTCTCGGTGCCAAAACCGCCCAAGAGGACGTTGACAATGCTGCGGTTCATGCCCTTGCACATGATGTAGGACAGGATCGCGCCCGACGCGCCAACCAGCGCCCCGGTGATGATTAGCGCCAGGTTCTGGATGGTGAAGCCGATGCCGCACGCCGCCCAGCCGGAGTAGCTGTTCAGCATCGACACCACCACCGGCATGTCGGCGCCGCCGATCGGGATGATGAGCAGGAAGCCCAGCCCGATCGCCAGCAACGCGATCAGCCAGAACACGAACTGGCTGCTGGTGGAGACGAACAGCACGATCAGCACCAGCAGCAGGATCGCCAGGCCCAGGTTGATCCGGTGCTGGTTCTTGAAGGTGATCGGGTTGCCCTTCATCAGCGCCTGCAACTTGGCGAAGGCGATCAGCGAGCCGGAGAAGGTGATGGCGCCTATAGCAAGCCCGATCGACATCTCGATCAGGCTCTCGGTGTAGATGCGACCGGGCACGCCGATGCCGAACGCCGCCGGCGCGTTCAGGGCCGCTGCGGCGACAAACACGGCGGCGAGGCCGACCAGCGAGTGGAACGCGGCCACCAGTTGCGGCAGCGCCGTCATCTGGATGCGCCGCGCGACCACGGTGCCGACGCTGCCGCCGATGGCGATGGCTATGAAGATGAGCAAGTACCCGAGTGTCGACATATGCGCATGCGCCAGCGTCGCCACCACGGCCAGGGCCATGCCGGCCATGCCCATCTGGTTGCCACGCCGCGCCGTCTCCGGGTTGGACAAGCCACGCAGCGCCAGCACGAACAGCACGGCGGCAATCAGGTAGAACAACGAGGTGAGGCTGGCGGACATCCGGCTGGTCCTATTTCTTACGCTTGAACATCGACAGCATCCGCTGCGTCACCAGGAAGCCACCGAAGATGTTCACGCTGGCCAGCACCACCGCGATGAAGCCGAACGCCATTGCCCAGCCAGAATCGGCCAGGCCGGTTGCCAGCATGGCGCCGACCACGATCACCGAGGAGATGGCGTTGGTGACGCCCATCAGCGGCGAGTGCAGCGCCGGCGTCACGTTCCACACCACGTAGTAGCCGACGAAGCAGGCCATCAGGAACACCGCCAGCAGGAACACGAATGGCTCCACCGCCTCCGCCACCGGCCCGGCGGCAAACGCCATGCTCTGCGCGGACAAGGCCAGATCGTGGGCGCGGTCGGCAAGCGTCGAGGCCTGGTCGGCAAGCTGGGCGGGGGTCATGGCTCGGTCTCCGGCTCAGGCGGCTGGGGCGGGGGATGCGGCGGACAGGAATTGCGGGTTCACCACCACGCCGCCACGGGTCAGCAGGGTGCCCTTGATGATGGCATCGTCCGCGGGGAGTTTTGGCGCGTTCGTGGCCTTGTCCCAAAACGTGGTCAGGAATGTCATCAGGTTGCGCGAATACAGCGCGCTGGACGCCATGGCGATGCGGCCGGGCCAGTTGCGCCAGCCGACCACGCGCACGCCGCCGTTGGTGACGTAGCTCGATCCGGGCTGCGTGGCCGCGCAATTGCCGCCGGTGTCGGCGGCGATGTCGACCACGACGCTGCCGGGGCGCATCCCGTCCACCATCGCCTGCGTCACGATCACCGGGGCGCGGCGGCCGATGACCAGCGCGGTGCAGATCACCAGATCGCTTTTCGCCACCGTGGCCGCCACCAACTCGGCCTGCTTCTGGCGGAAAGCCTCGCTCATCTCGCGCGCATAGGCGCCGGTCTGGCCGGCGGTTTCGGCGTCCTCGACGCCTACGAAACTGGCGCCGAGCGACTTGATCTCCTCCTTCGCGGCCGGGCGCACGTCGGTGGCGGAGACGATGCCGCCCAGCCGGCGCGCGGTGGCGATCGCCTGCAACCCGGCCACACCGGCGCCGATCACGAACACCCGCGCCGGCGGCACGGTGCCGGCGGCGGTCATCATCATCGGGAAGCCGCGCTCGAACGCGCCGGCGCCTTCGATCACCGCGCGGTAGCCGGCGAGGTTGGCCTGGCTCGACAGCACATCCATCGACTGTGCGCGAGTGATGCGCGGCAGCAACTCCATCGCGACCACGTCGATGCCAGCCTCGGCGAAGGCGGGCACCTGCGCCGGCTCCGCATGGGCGTTGGCGACGCACACCAGCAGCGCACCGCGCGGGATCAGCGCCAGGATGTCCGGCAGCGGCGCCTGCACCGCGAACACGACTCCCGCCCCGGCCAAGGCCGCCGCCGGGTCCGCCGCGATCTCCGCACCGGCGGCCACGTAATCGGCATCCATGACAGCAGAGGAACCGCCTGCCCCAGTTTCGATCGCCACGGTCAGGCCGAGCGCCACCAGCTTCTTGACCGTGTCCGGCGTGGCCGCCACGCGAGTCTCGAAATCCCGGCGTTCACGCAACACGGCTAGGCGCATCGTTTATTCCCCGTCCAGACGCGATGCAACATGCCCATGCGCCGGGAAGTGGCGCAAGAGGTGGTTACGCCGCCGCACACATGATCATGCCGCCGGATCGCGTCGCCGGTCAGCCCTTCGGCGTGGCGCCCTTGCCAAGCGCGACCACTGCGGCCGCCGCCTCGTTCTCCGTGGCTGTCGGCGGCACCCCGGCCTCGTCCAGCGCCGCGCGTTGCCGCGTCGCCAGCACGTTTACGTCGAAATCGTCGATCAGGCCGTGGAACATGCGCGACCAGTTCAGCTCAGCGCCCAGGCGCAGGAACACGCTGCCCAGGCCGATGGCGCTGCGGTCCATCAGCACGAACTCGCGCGGCGGCCGCACGCCGCCGACCCGCTTCAGCCCAGCATGGACCCGCTCCGCCACCGCGCGGCCATACAGCGGATCGTTGGTCTCCTGGATGCGCCGCTCGCGATCCTGGATCAGCGGCTCGTAGATGAACCGTGCCCACTCGTTGAGCACCTCCATCTGCTCCATCGTGAGGCCAGCGAACCCCCAGCTATGATAGGCGGCCAGGGCGCGCGGGTCGTCGTTGGTGCGGATGGACTGGTATAGCTCGGTCACGCCGAACACGAAGCTGGGCGGAAACACGCGTATGCTGCCGAAATCCAGCAGGTTCACGGTGCCGTCCGGTCGCACTTGGTAGTTGCCCAGATGCGGGTCGCCGTGGATCACGCCGAAGCGGTAGAACGGCACATACCAGGCCCGGAACAGCGCCCGGGCAATGGTGTTGCGCTCGTCCTGCGACGGCTCCTCGGCCAGTCGCGCCATAATCGGACGACCCTCCAGCCACGTCATCGTCAGCAGCCGTCGGGTGCAGTAGCCCTCAATCGGCATCGGCACATGCACGCTGGGCTCGTCGCGCAGCATCAGCGCGTACAGCCGCATCTGCGCCGCCTCCCGCACATAGTCGAGTTCCTCCCGCAGGCGCTCCGCCAGTTCGGTGTAGATGTCCTCCTGGTGGATGGCATTATCCAGCCGACGGTACAGCGACATGGCGAGGCGCAACTGGCGCAGGTCGGCTTCGAACGTGCTGGCCATATCCGGATATTGCAGCTTGCAGGCGACTTCGGTGCCGTCCAGCAGGGTGGCGCGATGCACCTGGCCCAGGCTGGCCGCGGCCACCGCCTCATGCTCGAAATGGCGGAACTTGGACTCCCAGTCCGGCCCCAGTTCGCTGGCCATGCGGCGGCGGACGAACGCCCAACCCATCGGCGGCGCGTTGGCCTGCAACTGCGCCAACTGCTCGGCGTATTCGGGCGGCAGCGCGTCGGGAATGGTGGACAGGAACTGCGCCACCTTCATCAGCGGCCCCTTCAGCCCGCCGAGAATAGCCTTCAGATCCTCGGCATGCGCCGCCTGGTTGGTCTTGATGCCGAACGCGCGGTTGCCGACCAGCCGCGCCGCGATGCCGCCAACCGCGCCCGACGTGCGGGCGAAGCGACGGATTTCGCCGAACAGGTTGGCGCTATCTTCGGACTCGGCCATCAGGCGGTTGCCTCCAACTCGTCGATGAAGCCGGAGATCACGTCCAGCCCGCGCCGCCAGAACGCCGGGTCGGAGGCGTCCAACCCAAACGGCGCCAGCAACTCGCGGTGCCGCATGGTGCCGCCGGCCCGCAGCATGTCCAGGTACTTGGCCTGGAAACCGGGATGGCCGGACTGGAACACCGAGTACAGCGCGTTCACCAAGCAGTCGCCGAACGCATACGCATAGACATAGAACGGCGAGTGGATGAAATGTGGCACGTACGACCAGAACACCTTGTACTCGGGCGTGAACTCGAATGCCGGCCCCAGGCTCTCGGTCTGCACCTGCATCCAGATCTCGCCGATGCGGTCCGCCACCAGCTCGCCCGAGCGGCGCTCGTCATGCACCAACTGCTCGAAGCAGTAGAATGCGGTCTGGCGCACCACCGTGTTCAGCATGTCCTCGACCTTGCCGGCCAGCATGATGCGGCGGCGGGCAGGATCGCGTTCGGCATCCAGCAGGGCGCGGAAGGTCAGCATCTCGCCGAACACGCTGGCGGTCTCAGCCAGGGTCAGCGGCGTGCCCGACATCATGTAACCCTGCCGGCTGGCCAGCACCTGATGCACGCCGTGGCCTAGTTCATGCGCCAGCGTCATCACGTCGCGCGAGCGGCCGTGGAAGTTGACCAGCAGGTACGGGTGCGCCGAGGGCACCGTCGGATGCGCGAACGCGCCGCCCGACTTTCCGGCACGCAGGCCCGCGTCGATCCAGGGCTTGTCGAAAAACTCGGCCCCGACATCGGCCAATTCGGGCGAGAAGCCGCGATAGGCCGACAACACCCGGTCGCGCGCGGCGTCCCAGCCGACCAGCGTGTCGTCGTCGCCCGGCAGCGGCGCGTTACGGTCCCAGTGCTGCAACTTCTCCAGGCCAAGCCAGCGTGCCTTGAGCAGGTAGTAGCGGTGCGACAGCCGCCCATAATCGCCGGACACGGCGGACACCAGCGCGTCGACGACCTCATCCTCGACCATGTTGGAGCGGTTGCGGTAGGTGCCGGGACGCGGGTATTTGCGCCAGGTGTCGACGATCTCCTTGTCTTTGGCCAGGGTGTTGGTGATCAGCGAGAACAGCCGGATGTTGTCGCCGAACGCGCGGCCGATGGCGTGCGCAGCCGCCTCCCGCGTCGCCCGGTCCTGGTCGGACAGCTTGTTCAGCACGTCGCTGACGGTCAGCGCCGCATTGCCGAGCGGCACCTTCATGCCGGCCACGGTCTCGTCGAACAGTCGCGACCACGCGGCGGCGCCAGTCACCTCCTTGTCATGCAGCAGCTTCTCGGCCTCGTCGGAAAGCTGGTGCGGACGGAACACGCGCAGGTCGCGCAGCCACGGCCGCCAGCGCGCCAGGGCGGGGTCGGCCAGCTTGCGCTCCAGTTCGGCGTCGTCCAGCCGGTTCAGCTCCAGTGTGAAGAAGATCAGGTGGCTGCTGATCTCGGTCGCCCGCTCGGTCATCGACTGGTAGAACCGGCCGATCCCGGCATCGGTGCCGTCGCCGCTGAACAGCAGTTGCGCATACGACATGACGCGGCCGAGCACTTCCTCGATCCGCTCGTACTCGCCGATCGCCGCCGCCAGCGCCGCGCCGGAATAGCCGGTGAGCCGGGTCGCGTGCGCCGCCATGAACGCCGCCGCGTTGCGGTCGGCGGCGGCCAGGGCGGCGGCGAGTTCCGGGCTGTCCGGCGAGGGATAGAGGTCGCGCAGATCCCAGGCCGGTAGGCTGGCATCGCCGGAGGCTGGAAGCCTGGCGGCGGCGCCATCGGGCATGTGCGGCATGGTCCTGTTCACGAGCGGGTGCCTATTCACGAGATGCTTCACCCGATGTAAGGCGATGTGGGGATCCGTCAAAGGGGCA
>JAYTQW010000321.1:0-7621 GCA_043746535.1 Rhodospirillales bacterium | reverse complement strand
ATCGCCATCACCGAGTGCGAGCGCTTCTTCCCGGCGTTCCAGTTCGTGCTGTGGGCCGGCAAGACGCCGGCCGATGCGATGGTTGCCGCGATGCTGGAGTGCGTGGGCGAGGCGTGACCGCCCACCCCGCGATCCCGCCGGTCCTGCTGGCGGGGTTCGGGCGCATGGGCGGGGCGCTGGTGTCGGGCTGGCGTGAGCGCGGGCTGTCACGCTCGTTCGCGGTCGATCCCGCCGGACCGCCGGCACCAGGGCCGGAGATCGGCGTGGTGAGGGACGCCGCCGACCTGCCGGCGGACTTTGCGCCGGCGGCGGTGATCCTGGCGGTCAAGCCGCAATATGCCGCAACCACGCTGCCACCCTACGCGCGCTTTGCCGGCGGCGCCGTGTTCCTGTCGATCATGGCCGGATGCACCCTCGCCGGCATCGAACGGCTGCTGGCGCCGGGCGCGGCCATCGTCCGCGCCATGCCGAACACGCCGGCGGCGATCCGGCAAGGCATCACGGTTGCCTGTGCCGGGATGACCGTAAGCCCGGCGCAACGGGCGTTGTGCGACGCCTTGCTGGCCGCCGTGGGCGAGGTCGCCTGGGTCGATGACGAGGGTTTGATCGATCCGGTCACGGCGGTCTCCGGCGGCGGTCCCGCCTATGTGTTCCTGCTGGCCGAGTTGCTGGAGCGCGCGGCGGTCGAGCAGGGCATCCCGCCCGATCTTGCCCGCCGGCTAGCGCGGCGCACCGTGTCCGGCTCCGGCGCGCTGCTGGCGGCCAGCGTCGAGGACGCAGCCGCGTTGCGCCACGCGGTGACCAGCCCGAACGGCACCACCGAGCGGGCATTGGCGGTGATGATGGCGCCGGCGGCGTGGCCGGAGCTGGTCTCGCGCGCCATCGCCGCCGCCACCGAACGCTCGCGCGAACTGGCGCGGGCGGAGGTCCCGGCCGGCTGACATTGGCGCCGCCCGCCCACATATCACCCGTAGCCCGCAGCAACCGTGTCGGAGACCCCATGACAGACGCCGAGTTCGACCGCGCCCTGGTCGCCGCCGCCTTCAGTCTCGCCGCCGAGCGCGGCTGGTCCGAGGTCACCGTGACCGCCGCCGCGCGCCGTGCCGACCTGACGCTGGACCGCGCGCGGGAGCGTTTCATGGGCCTCGCCTCGATCCTGGGCCGGTTCGGCCGCATCGCCGATCAGGCCGCCCTGGCGCATGCCGGCGACCAGGGCGGCAGCCGCGACCGGCTGTTCGACGTGGTGATGCGGCGCATCGACGTGTTGCAGGCGCACCGTGCCGGCGTGCTGGCGTTGCGATCCTACCTGCCGCGCCATCCGGGCCTGACGCTGATGCTCGGCGCCGCCACCGACGCCAGCATGGCGTGGCTGCTGGAGGCGTCGGGCATTCCCACCACCGGCCTGCGCGGCCAGTTGCGCGTGCGCGGCATGATGGCGGTGTGGCTGTACACGCTGCGCGCCTGGCAGGACGACGAACTGGAGGATCTGTCCGCGACGATGGCGGCGCTCGACCGTGCGCTCGACCGTGCCGTGCAGGCGGAAGGATGGATGGGATTCAACCGCGATGCCAGGGCGGCGATGCCGCCGGACACGGACCTGGCCGAGATGGCGGCCATGGACCTGGAGCCGTTGCCCGACGATGCGCTGGACGGGACCGGCCTGGATGGCAGCGACCTCAATCCCCCGCCGCCGCCGGCGATCGACCTGCCCGAATCGCCGCCATCATAGCAGCCGCGCGATTGTCGGTGGCCGCCGGCGCGCCTACACTGCCCGCCAAATAACAGGAGACGCGCGATGCCGAGCGACACACCCTCCCCCTTCACCGGCGCGATGAGCCAGGCCAAGAGCGCCGCCGACGAGTTCTCACGCATGTTCAAGGACATGAAGCTGCCGGCGCTGCCCGACACCGAGGCGCTGCTGAACGCCCACAAGCGCAACATGGAGACCCTGACCGCCGCCAACAGGGTCGCCATGGAGGGCGCGCAGGCGGTGGCCAAGCGGCACATGGAGATCATGCAGCAGACCATGGCCGAGATGGGCGACTCGATGCGCGCCATGTCCGGGACCACCCAGCCGCAGGAAAAGGCGGCGACCCAGGCCGAGTTGCTGAAGCGCGCCTACGAGCGGGCGGTCGCCAACGGCAAGGAACTCGGCGACATGATCCAGCACGCCAACGGCGAGGCGCTCTCGCTGCTCAACCAGCGCTTCGTGGAGGCGATGGACGAGGTGAAGGGCCTGATGGCCAAGGGCGGCATCGAAGCGCCGAAATAAGCCGAGGCGGCGCGGCCGGAGCCTTCCCGGTCGCGCTGTCCCCGTTCATGCCGGACCGTGCCGAGGGCGCGCTCGGTTTGCCGAACGGTCGAGCCGGGATCACCGGTTCGTCCTGAGCCTAATCTCAGTCGTTCGATGTCGAGCAATCTGTCGCGCAGGGAAGCGCCGCACCCAGGCCCAGCTTGCGCAGCAGGTCGCCGAGCAGCGTCAGTTCGGCCGCATCCAGCCCACCCATTGCCCGCGCGACATCGGCGGCGCGGCGCGGGAACAGGGCGGCGATCAGTGCCATGCCGTCCGGTGTCAGCACCACCCGCACCAGCCTGCGGTCCGCCGTGCCACGCATGCGGCTGACGCAGCCGCGCGCTTCCAGCTTGTCGATCACGTCGCTCATGTTGCCGGCGCTGGTCAGCACCTTGCGGCCCAGCTCGCGGTGGGTCAGCGGCCCCTTGTGCAGCAGCGCCTCCAGCACGCCGAGCTGTGTCACCGTCAGTCCTTCGCGCGCCAGCAGCGGCTCCAGCCGAGCCATCACCGCACGCGTGGCGCGCAGCAGCTTCACGTAGGCGCGCAAAGCCTCACTCTCGGCGCCTGCGCCCGGAGCCGCCTGCGGCATCAGCGGCTCATCAGCACCGGCAGGGTGGCGCGTTCCAGCACATGCCGGGTGACGCCGCCCAGGATGAGCTGACGCAGCCGGCTGTGCGAGTAGGCGCCCATGGTCAGCATGTCGGCGCCGAACTCGCGCGTCGCCTGCAACAGCCCGGCGCCGACCTCGCGGTCGATCGGGCGGAACGTCGCCATCTCGGCGGCGATGCCGTGCAGCGCCAGGTACTCGGCCAGCGCCGGCGCCAGCGGGCCGCGCCGCTGGTACTCGTCGGCCGACAGGATGCGCACGGCGCCGGCGCGTTGCAGCCACGGCAGCGCCGCCAGCACGGCGGCGGTGCTCTCGGTGGTGCCGTTCCAGGCGACGCAGATGCGCGTGCCCAGCGTCGGCGGCTCCACCTGCGGCGCGATCAGCACCGGGCGGCCGCTGTCGAACAGCACCGCGTGCAGCGCGTCCGACGACGACAGGTCCTCGCCGGCCTCGGGATGCGGCACCACGGTCAGGTCGGCCAGCCGGGCCAGTTGCGCCACCATGTCCTCCTCCCGCCCGGTGACGGTGGCGAAGCCCGCGGTCGGCTCGGTGATGTCGTGGTGGGCGACGCCGAGGCGGACGCCGTGCGCGGCCACGAAGCGGTCGAACAGCGCCCGCACCGCGTTGGCGCGCTGGCTGCTCTCCGTCTCCGTCGCCGACATCATGTCCTCGATCATCGCGCCGGACAGGCCCTCGCCGGCCAGCGGCGCCACGTCGCGGCTGTCCATGCGCACATGCAGCGCCTGTAGATGCGAGCCGAACGTCAGCGCCACCTTCCACGCGGTGGCCAACGCCGCCTCGCCAGCGGCGGTCCCGGTCAGCGGCAGCAGCACCTTGCGGATCGGCATGGCTCTGACCTCCTGCTATGGATACAGCTTGACGACCGACCAGCCCGACGGCGCCGCCGGGTCGGCCAGGTACACGGTGCGATCATGCAGCCGGAACGGCATGTCCTGCCAGAACTCATAGCGCTCCGGCCGCAGGCGGTAGCCGGACCAGTGGGCCGGACGCGGGATGTCCTCGCCGGGATAGCGCGCGTCCAGCTCGGCCACGCGCCGTTCCAGGCCCGCGCGCTCCGGCAGCACGCGCGACTGCTCCGAGGCGATGGCACCCAGCCGGGAGATCCGCGCCCTGGTGGCGAAATAGGCATCCGCCTCGGCGTCGCTCACGTCCTCGACGACGCCCTCGACGCGGACCTGCCGACGCCGCGACTTCCAGTGGAACAGCAGCGCCGCATGGGGGTTGGCGGCAAGCTCGCCGCCCTTGCGGCCGGACTTGTTGGTGTAGAACACGAAACCCCGCGCATCGACGTCCTTCAGCAGCACGATCCGCGCCGAGGGACGCCCATCGGCGGCCACCGTCGCCAGCGTCATGGCGTTGGGATCGTTCGGCTCCGAGGCCCGCGCCTCCTCCATCCAGGCCTCGAACCGCAGGCGCGGCGCGGCTTCGCCTGACGGGTCGGGAATGACGGGTTGGTCGGGCATAGGACGTGCTTTCCTTACGGCGGGCTATCTTGCCGGCTCTCCCCGGCGTATGCCAGGGAGACTGCAAGCGACGCCATCTTAGCCAGTTCAGGATAAAGCAATGCCAGATTCCGCACCCGGCGTAAGCCCGGCCACCGGCAGCCTGATGGCCGGCAAGCGCGGCGTCATCATGGGTGTCGCCAACGAACGCTCGCTCGCCTGGGGCATCGCCGCCGCCTGTGCGGCACAGGGCGCCGAGCTGGCGTTCACCTATCAGGGCGAGGCGCTGGAGAAGCGGGTGCGCCCGCTGGCCGCCGGAGTCGGCTCCAGCCTGCTCGCCTCCTGCGACGTGGCCGACGACGCCAGCATCGACGCGGCGTTCGACCGCATCGCCGCCGAATGGGGCCAGATCGACTTCCTGGTCCACGCCATCGGCTTCGCCGACAAGCAGTTCCTGCGCGGCCGCTACGTCGACACGCCGCGCGCCGCGTTCCTGCAGGCGCTCGACATATCCTGCTTCAGCTTCACCGCCGTCGCCCGCCGCGCCGCCGCCCTGATGCGGCCGGGCGGCAGCATGGTGACGCTGACCTATCTCGGCGCCGAGCGGGTGGTGCCGCACTACAACGTCATGGGTGTCGCGAAGGCGGCGCTGGAAGCCTCGGTGCGCTACCTGGCCGCCGACCTCGGCCCCGACGGCATCCGCGTGAACGCCATCAGCGCCGGGCCGATCCGCACGCTGGCGGCCAGCGGCATCGGCGACTTCCGCTATATCCTGCGCTGGAACCAGTACAACGCGCCGATGGAACGCAACGTCACCATCGAGGACGTGGGCGGTGCCGGGCTGTACCTGCTGTCCGACCTGGCCTCCGGTGTCACCGGCGAGGTCCACCACGTCGATTGCGGCTACCACCTCGTCGGCATGAAGAACCCGAACGCGCCCGACATCGCGGCAGTCGATGCGCCGTAGGCTAGGCAAGGGGCGTCGCCCCTTGACCCCAGCAAAGGCGAAGCCTTTGCAATCCGAATATGTTTGCGGGTCTGGGGCCTCAGGCCCCAGCGGGTCGAGGGCGGCGCCCTTGCCTTCCGATGTCCCATAACACTTTCGGCCACCTGTTCCGCGTCACCACCTGGGGCGAGAGCCACGGCCCGGCGCTCGGCTGCGTGGTCGACGGCTGCCCGCCGCGCCTGCGGTTGGCCGAGTCCGACCTGCAACCCTGGCTCGACCGCAGGCGCCCCGGCCAATCGAAGTTCACCACCCAGCGGCAGGAGCCGGATGCCGTGCGCATCCTGTCCGGGGTGTACGAGGGCATGACCACCGGCACGCCGATCGCGTTGCAGATCGAGAACGTGGACCAGCGCTCGAAGGATTACGGCGCCATCGCCGACAGCTTCCGGCCGGGCCACGCCGACCTCGCCTACCACCTCAAATACGGCATCCGCGACCCGCGCGGCGGTGGCCGCTCCTCGGCGCGCGAGACGGCGGCGCGGGTGGCGGCGGGCGGTGTGGCGCGGCTGGTGCTGGGCGCCGGCGTCACCATCCGCGCCGCACTGGTGCAGATGGGGCCGCACCGGATCGACCGCGCCCGCTGGAATTGGGACGAGGTGGGCGCCAACCCGTTCTTCTGCCCGGACGCGCAGGCGGCGCTGGCATGGGGCGAGTACCTCTCGGCGGTGCGCCGCGCCGGCAGTTCGTGCGGCGCGGTGGTCGAGGTGGTGGCCGAGGGCGTGCCGCCGGGCCTGGGGGCGCCGATCTACGCCAAGCTCGACGCCGACCTGGCCGGGGCGCTGATGGGCATCAACGCGGTCAAGGGTGTGGCGATCGGCGACGGCTTCGACGCGGCTTCATTGTCAGGCGAGGAGAACGCCGACCAGATGCGGATGGTGGACGGCCGCGTGGTGTTCGACGCCAACCACGCCGGCGGCATCCTCGGCGGCATCTCGACCGGGCAGCCGATCGTGGCGCGGTTCGCGGTCAAGCCGACCAGCTCTATCCTGACGCCCACGCGCAGCGTCGACCAGGCCGGCCGCGATGTCGACATCGCAACCAGGGGCCGCCACGATCCATGCGTCGGCATCCGCGCGGTGCCGGTTGGCGAGGCGATGATGGCATGCGTGCTGGCGGACCACCTGCTGCGCCACCGCGCACAGAATCCGGAGGCGCCGATTGCGGCGAGATTACCTCGCAACTAAGGCGATCACAGGCTGTTGAGTGGGTGAAAACCCGGACAACCAACCCCCATCTCAAGCATCATGCACACACCCGATCTCGCCACCGCCGATTGCGCCGGTGACTTCGTCGACCTCGTAAGCTCGCAGGTTTGGGGCGAACGCATCGGCGAACTGGCGCGCGTCACCAACGCCGGCTCGCGGCTGGCGCGCACGCTGACGCAGCGCCACGCCATCGAGATCAGCCTGGAACGGATGCGCCGCCGGGGCCGCAACACGCCGCCGACCGAACTGGAGTTGCTGCTGGGACGCCTTGCCTGCGAAATCACCGCGATGTCGGCGACGTTGACCGAAGCCGGGCGCGAGCGTCTGCGCACGGCGATCGCCGCCGCGCTGGACGGAGAGGCGACGCTGGTCGGGCTGTTCCACCTCGCCAGCGTCGCATCCCGGCAGCGCCACCGGGGCTTCGAGATCGATTACAGCGGCTTCGACGAGGCATCGCCCTTCGACCTGATGCTGCGCCGCGACGGGGTGGAGGCGGAACTGGTCACGGATGTGGTCTCCGCCGAGGATGGCCGCGACGTGCGCCGGGGCGCCTGGGTGCAGTTGGTGGACCGGGTCGATCCCGATTTGCAGACCTGGCTGGCCGACCATCCGGGCCGCTACCTGCTCAAGATGACGCTGCCGCAGGGATTGCGCGAGCAGGCCTGCGCGCAGGGGGCCGACCCGCTGGCGCTGCTGCATGGCCGCATCCGCGCCATGCTGCACACGCAGTGCCGGGGCGACCACGACGAGGCGGCGGTGCTGCGGCTGGACCCGCTCATGCTGGCGGGTTCGCAGGCCGACGAGCTGGGGCTGATGAACCGGCTGCGGCGCGAGTTCGGCCATGAGGCGCATCTGGCGGTGACCGCATCCGGCGGCGGCGTATTCGTGATGGCGGCGCGCGCGGCCCGCGAGGACGAGGTGGCGGGCGCGATCCGCCGGCGCATGTCGGCCCTGGCGCCGACCCGGCTGACCGGCACCCGGCCCGGCATCCTGGCCATGCTGATCGAGGACACCGACCGGCTGGAATGGCGCCACCTGCGCGACCGG
>JAYTQW010000320.1:0-10327 GCA_043746535.1 Rhodospirillales bacterium | reverse complement strand
AATGCCGAGGCGCGCACCAGCCGCACATAGGTCGGCAGGTAGGTGATGGCGACCGCGAGCATGGCGTTGAGCAGGCTGGGGCCGACGATGGCGACGATGACGATGGCCAGCAGCAGGCTGGGGAACACCAGCAAAATGTCCATCACCCGCATGATGGCGACATCCAGCAACCCGCCGGCGAATGCGGCCGCGAGGCCAAGCAACGTGCCCAGCGACAGCGACAGCGCGGTGACCGAGAAGCCGATCAGCAGGCTCAGCCGCGCGCCATAGATCAGGCGGGAGAGGATGTCGCGGCCCACGTCGTCGGTGCCGAGCGGGAACCGGCCGCTGCCGCCCGCCTGCCAGCTTGGCGGGTTGAGGAAGTTGTCGCGGAACTGCTCGATGGGCGAGTGCGGCGCCACCACGTCGGCGAGCACGGCGACCACGATCAGCGCCAGCATCAGCACGACGCCGCCGACCGCGCCCCGGTTCTCACGGAAGCTGCGCCAGAAGGCGCGCAGCGAGCCGGGCATGACGGCCACGGTGTCCGGCGGGGTGGAGACGAGCAGGCCGGACATCAGCGGCGGATGCGCGGGTTGAGGAAGCCGTAGGTCACGTCGACGCCGAGGTTGACCAGCATCGCGAGCGACGCCACCAGCAACGTGCCGCCCTGCAACACCGGGTAGTTGCGTTTCTGGATGCTCTCCACCAGCCAGTGCCCGACGCCGGGCCAACTGAACACCGTCTCGGTCAGGATGGCGCCGCCCATCAGGGTGCCGACCTGCAAGCCGATCACCGTCACCACCGGGATCAGCGCGTTGCGCAGTGCGTGGACCACGACGACGCGGAACGGGTTCAACCCCTTGGCGCGCGCGGTGCGGATGAAGTCCTCGCCCAGCACTTCCAGCATTGAGGACCGCGTCATGCGCGCCACCGTCGCCAGCGGGATGGTGCCGAGCACGATCACCGGCAGGATCAGGTGCGAGAACGCCGAGCGCACCGCGCCCTGGTCGTCGCTGAACCAGGCGTCGATCAGCATGAAGCCGGACCAGGGTTCGACGAAGAACTGGTCGCTGATGCGCCCGGCCACCGGCGTCCAGCCGAGCGAGACCGAGAAGATCAGGATGAAAATCAGGCCAAGCCAGAAGATCGGCATCGACGCGCCGGCCACTGACACGCTCATCAGCCCGTAATCGAACACCGAGCCGCGCCGCACCGCCGCCAGCACGCCGAGCGGGATGCCGAGGACGATGGCGAACAGGATGGCGCCCAGGCTGAGTTCGAGCGTGGCCGGGAACAGCGTGGTGAACTCGTGCCAGACGCTGTCATGGGTCACGATCGAGGTGCCGAGGTCGCCGGTGGCGACCTGCGCCTCGTAGCTCGCGAACTGCCGCCACAGCGGACGGTCCAGCCCGGCCTCGTGGCGCAACGCCGCCAGGCGTTCCGGTGCCACGCCGCGTTCGCCGAAACGAACCTCGATCGGGTCGCCGGGCACCAGGTGGATCAGCATGAAACTCAGGAACGTGACGCCGATGAATGTCGGGACGATCAGCGCCACGCGCCTGAGCAGGAAGCGAAACAAGCCGGAGGTTACTTCAGGTCGACGGTGTAGAAATCATGCGAACCGAGCGGGTCCATCTTGTAGCCGACCACGCCCTTGCTCATCGGCAGATAGACGACGGAGTGGGCGATCAGGACGAACGGCGCGTCCTTGTGCATGATCACCTGCGCCTGCTGGTACAGCTTGGTCCGGTCGGCCTGCGCGGTGGTCGACGCGGCCTTCTTCAGGATGTCGTCGAACTCCTTGTTGCACCACTTGGCGTGGTTGCCGCCGCCGATGCGGGCGGCATCGCAGCCAGCCAGCGGGGTGAAGAAGTTGTCCGGGTCGCCATTGTCGCCGGTCCAGCCCATCTGCACCATCTGGTGCTCGCCGGCCGCGGCGCGCTTGCGGTACTCGCCCCATTCGTAGCTGACGATCTTCGCCTTGATGCCGACCTTGGCCAGATCCGCCTGCATCAGCTCGGCCATGCGGCGGCCGTTTGGGTTGTACGGGCGCTGCACCGGCAGTGCCCACAGATCGGTCTCGAAGCCGTCCTTCAGCCCGGCATCGGCCAGCAGCTTCTTCGCCGCTTCGGGATCGTATTTGAAGTCTTTGATGTCCTTGTCGTACGACCACATGGTCGGCGGGATCAGGTTCTTCGCTGCCTCGCCGCCGCCCTGGTAGATGGCGTCGATGATCGCCTTCTTGTCGATCGCCATGTTGACGGCCCTGCGCACGCGCACGTCGTCGAACGGCTTCTTGGTTACGTTCATCGCCAGGTAGCCGATGTTCAATCCCGGCAACTGCAGCAGTTGTAGCTTCGGATCGGCCTTGATCGAGGGTAGGTCGGCCGGATTCGGGTAGGCCGCGATCTGACACTCGCCAGCACGCAGCTTGGCCAGCCGCACCGCCGGGTCCTTGTTGATCGAGAACACCAGGTTGTCGACCTTCGCCTTCGTCCCCCAATAGCCCGGAAACGCCTTGTAGCGGATGGTTGCATCCTGCTGATATTGCACGAAGCTGAACGGCCCGGTGCCGATCGGCGCCTGATCGATCAACTCCGGCTTGCCGAGCTTGGTCAGCGTGTCGGCGTATTCCTTCGACTGTATGCCGGCGAAGTCCATCGCCAGATCGGCCAGGAACGGCGCCTGCGGCACCTTCAGGGTGAACTTCACCGTGTAGTCGTCGACCTTCTCGATGGTGTCGAGCAGGTCGGGCAGGCTCATGTCGCCGAAATACTCGAAGTTGCCGCCGTTGACCTTGTGGTACGGGTTGCTGTCCTTCCACTGCCGCTCGAAGGTGAAGATCACGTCATCGGCGTTGAAGGCGCGGGTCGGCTTGAAGTTCGCGTTGGACTGCCAGGCGACGTTGTGGCGCAGGTGCAGCGTGAACACGCGGTCGTCCGGCGACACGTCCCACGTCTCGGCCAGTGCTGCGCCAACCTCGGTGGTGCCGAGCTTGAACTGCACCAGTCGGTTGGAGAACGGCCGGATCGCGTCGAAGCTGGTGCCGGTGGTGTTCAGCCCGGGGCCGAAGTTCTCCGGCGAGCCTTCCGAGCAGTACACCAGGGTCTTGGCCTGGACGGTCAGGCAGGCGGTGCCGAACAATGCGACGAGGGCGGTTGCACTGGCCAGCGCCAGCTTGCGGGACGTCATGACGAGGCGGTCTCCCCTGATGGTCCGGTCAGTGAAGCGCATTCAAACCGCTTTGGGAAGTTCGAGTCGCACCACCTCGCCGTGGCGCGCGGAATGGGTTGCGGCGTCGGCCAGCAGCAGCGCCGCAAGCCCGTCCTCGCCGCTCGGCGCCGGTGCCGAGCCGGAGGCAACGGCATCGACGAACGCATCCAGTTCGGCGCGGTAGGCGGCCTCGTATCGCTCCAGGAAGAACGGCAACGCCGGGTCGGTGGTGAAGCCGCGCCCGTTCGCCAGTTCCACCGTCGTCGCCGTCATGTTGCCGGCCCGCAGCAACCCGGCCGCGCCATGCGCCTCGATGCGCTGGTCGTAGCCATAGACGGCGCGGCGGCTGTTGGAGATCTGCGCGATCCGGCCGCTGGCGGTCTTCAGCGTGACCGAGGCGGTGTCGAAGTCGCCCGCCTCGCCCAGCGCCGGGTCGACCAGGCAGGACGCGGCGGCGAACAGCTCGACCGGCTCCTCGTCCAGCAGGTAGCGGGCCAGGTCGAGGTCGTGGATCATCATGTCGCGGAACAGCCCGCCCGATGCGGCGACGTAGCTGGCCGGCGGCGGCGCCGGGTCGCGGCTGATGATGGTGAGCAGTTCGAGCGAGCCGACCTCGCCCGACGCCAGCCGGCGGTGCAGCGTGGCAAATGACGGGTCGAACCGGCGGTTGAAGCCGACCATCAGGGCGACCCCCGCCTCCCGCACCACCGCGAGGCAGGCGCGCACCCGCGCGGCGTCGAGGTCGACCGGCTTTTCGCAGAATATCGCGCGGCCGGCGCGCGCGGCCTGCTCGATCAGCTCGGCATGGGTCGGCGTCGGCGATGCGATCAGCACCGCATCCGCCGCCATCGCCTGCTCCAGCGTCAGCACGGGCGAAGCGGTCGCCTGGGCCAGCTCGAGGGCGGACGCCCGGTGCGAGTCGCAGATGCCGAACAACTGCGCGTCGGAATGTGCGGCGATGTTGCGCGCGTGGATGCGGCCGATGCGGCCAGCGCCGATAACAGCGATCTTGAGCAAGGCATGTCTCCCCGGAACCTGCGGCGAAGCTACAGGCAACCGGCTCCGGGGAGAACCATGTCAGGAGAAAACCACGTCAGGCGAAAACCACCTCAGGCGTAGGCGCGTGGCCGGTTCATCATCGCGTCCAGGCTCCAGGCGCCGGCGCCGAACGCCACGACCTGCAAGAAGCCGCCGGTGATGGCGATGTTCTTCATGAAGTTGATCGCCTGGCCCATGTCCTCCATGTGGTTGTGGAAAGCGAAGGCGGTGACCAGGGTGAACACCGCCATGACCAGCGCCACCAGCCGGGTCTGGAAGCCGACGACCAGCGCGATGCCGCCGACCAACTCCACGATCACGGCGACATACACCGCGACCTGCGGCAGCGGCAGGCCGGCGGAGGCGATGTAGCCGATGGCGCCGGCTGGGTTCATCAATTTGCCGAAACCGGAGGTGATGAAGATATAGGCCAGCAGGATGCGGCCAAGCAGGGGCACCAGCGAGAGCTGTAGGCGGTCCATGGGCGGGTTCCTTACACGTGGCACCAGTGTCACGGCGTCGGGTTCGATGCCATGTGCGCCGGGCGCCCACCTCATTAGCGCAGTGCCGCAACCGAGTCCGGAGTCGGTGGGCACAAAACGGAACCTCTGAAAGATTGCTTACGAAGTGTGGCCGTTCGGCATCGAACGGTTACAGGATCTGCACGCCCAGGCGCAGGCCCCGCGTCACCGCCTCCGCCCGGCTGTTCACGTCCAGCTTGGTGAACACCGCCTCCAGGTGGTACTTGACGGTGTGTGCGGAAATGCCGAGCCGACGCGCGATCGCCTTGTTGCTCATGCCCTGGCCGACCGCCGCCAATACCTCCACCTCACGCGGGGTGAGCAATGGGCGGCCGGCTGGTTCGGTGGCGGCGAAACCGGGCGCCTCGCGCAGGCCTGGCGCCCGCACCACCAGCCCCTCCGCCAGCGCCGCGACCGCCGCCGCGACCTGGCGCTCACCCGACGCCGCCGGCAGCACGCCGGCCAGCGCCGGGTCAGCCGCGAACGCTGGATCGTCGGACAGCACCAGCAGCGCGCCATCGAACGTGGCCGCCTCCGCCGGCAGCTTCTCACCAGGGCGGAGATCCAGCACAAGCACGTCGGCGGCGGTCATGGCGACCGGAGACAACGCCCGCTCCAGCGCCCGGCGGCGCAAGGCGTCACGGATCAGCAATGCGACTCGGGGCTGCTCGTCCGCCACATCCGGTGCAACACCCATCGCGTCCGTCGCCATCCCCGCCGTGTTGCCGATCATACCGTGTTGCCAATCATACAGCCCTCCTGCTCAGGCTGGACATGCTCAGGCCGGGCGTGCGCCGATGGTCACCGTCACATCCATCACCACACCGCCGCGCACCAGGCTCAACCGCATCGCCGTGCCCACCGTCTCCGGCCCGAACAGCCCGGCGACCGCGCGCGGATGCGACACCGAAGTCTGGCCGATGGCAAGGATGATGTCACCGGGCAGCAACACGCCGCTGGCCGGGGCCGCGTCGGCGAAGCTCACCACCATCAGCCCGCTCTCGGCGCCGGAACGCTGGGCGATGTCGGCTGGCAACTCGACCGGATGCAGGCCGACGCCGAGCCAGCCGCGCGCCATGCGCCCGTTCGCCAGCAATTGCTCCACGCCCCGCGCGATGGTGGCCGACGGGATCACCATGACGCCGCGACGCGGGCCGAAGGTGGACATGCCGAGCAACGCGCCGCGCGCGTCGATCACCGGACCACCCTCCGCGCCCGGGCCGATACGGACGTTGACGCGCATGAGGCGGTCGATCTTGCCGCCGCGCTGGCTCTCCC
The DNA here is from genome assembly GCA_043746535.1 of Rhodospirillales bacterium. Classification (GTDB taxonomy): domain Bacteria; phylum Pseudomonadota; class Alphaproteobacteria; order Acetobacterales; family Acetobacteraceae; genus CAVRQM01. The sequence continues at coordinate 4,295 of JAYTQW010000320.1, read as the reverse complement.
ATGCCGGACCCAGCACCTCGATGCCGCCCAGCCGCGCGGTCGCCCCGCCTGCCCCGTCGCTGCCGACCGCCAGCACCAGCGCGCCGACGCCGCCCGGCTCGCCATGCGTGAGCGCAGGCGCATCCATCTCCGCCCGCAGCACGGCGAGGTTGGTGGACGGGTCGCGTCCGGCCAGGGTGGCCGGCACCCGCCTGCCGCCATGCAGCACCGCAGTGTAGGTTTCGCTGTCGGGGAGACTCTGTTCGGAGGTCACCAGCACGCCCGGCCGCCAGGCGATGGCGCTGACCTGGCCGCGCCCACCCCACTCGATCCCGGCCGCCACTGGTGCCGCGGCGGCGACCGCCGATTGTAGGGCATCGGAGAGCGCGGAAAAGCTGTTATCGGACATGACCTGATCCTCGGAAGTGCTTGCCATGCCATCAATCTGGCGGCTCGCACTCCCGAACGGCATCAGCCGGATGGGGGGGTCGGCCCCGGTCATTCGTCGCCACCCTAGTCGGCGCTGGCACCCTCGGCCGATGCCATGGCGACGGCGGCAGCCTGCGCCGCCGCACCCGACCAGGCCGGCATCTCCGAGCCGGTGGCCTCGCCGGGTATGGACGCGCTTCCCATGCCGGACAGCTCGGCGCGCGCGTCGCCGGCCCGGCGCGGCCAGCGCATGCGATAGCGCGGCGGTGTCGCGTCCCCGGCCGAAGCCGGCCCGATCCGGTAGCCGCCGCCGACCGTCTCGATCGGCTGCATGTTTGGCACCAGCGCGTCGAACTTCAGCCGCAGCCGGTACATGTGCGTCTCGAGCGTGTGGGTATCGGTGTGCGGGCTGTAGTTCCAGACGTTCTCCAGCAGGTCGAACTTCGACACCACCGCGCCTTCGGCCTGGTACAGGTAGCGGATGATGTTGACCTCCTTGTCGGTCAGCGGCACCGAGCGGGAGAAGTCGCGGCAGTACAGCAAGCCGTCGCTGGCCTTCAGGATATACTCGCCGATCTCGAACGTCGCCTGGCTCTGGCGCATCTGCGAGCGGGCCAGCACGCGGATGCGCGCGGCCATCTCGGCGGTGCGGAACGGCAGCCGCACCACGTCGCGCGCACCCGCCGCCAGTCCGCGCACGACATGCTGCGCGTCGCCATCGCGGCACAGCAACATCACCGCCGAGCCTGAGTCGGAGCGGGACAATCTCAGGCATAGGTCGTAACCTTCCTGACAAGCGAGCTCGTCAGCCAAGTCCAACTCGATCACAGCCAGATCGGGTGCCTTGGTTATAGTGGACAATTCCGCGAGAACCGCTGCGATCGAGGCATGGGACCTCACCCGCATGGTGCTGATACCTTCGATGATAGCGGCAATCGCCATTCTCATTGAGAGGTCAGGACTTAGCACAAGTACGCTGCCCGTTCGCATCATGACGCTCTCCGATTACATCTCATAACGAACATTAACATTGAATTCACGTAAGCACGTAGATGATTATGAGGCTCAAACGGATTGATCCTGTCATATTTACGTGTGCGGCTTGCGTATGGTTATTCGTGATAACAACGGTATCGATCCGTTTCAGATAATTTCTCAGCCGCCGGGGACGCCTTGCGTGTTCACGTACAACGCGAACACGCTATGGCTGGCGGCCATGAACAGCCGGTTCCGCCAGCGGCCGCCGAAGCATACGTTGGCGCACCGCGCCGGCAGCGAGATGTGGCCCATTGCAACGCCTTGCGGGTCGAAGATGCGGACACCGTCCTGGGCCTCGTTGCCCATGCCCCAGCCGCACCAGAGGTTGCCGTCGACATCGACGCGCAGCCCGTCCGGCGTGCCGCCCTCGCCGGCCTCGATCACCGTGCGGCGGTTGGAAAGCCTGCCGGCGGCATCGACCTCGTAGGCCCAGATCGCACGCGGTTCGGCCCGCGAGGCGACCACATAGAGCGTCGCGCCATCGGGCGAGAACGCCAATCCGTTCGGCCCAGGCACCTCGTCGGCCATGATCGCGGGCAGCCCGCTGAGCGGGTCGAGCCGGTACAGGTGCTGGCCCAGTTCCGGCTGCGCCCGCATGCCCTCGTAGTAGCCGGCGATGCCGAACGGCGGGTCGGTGAACCACACCGCGCCATCGGCCGCCACCACCACGTCATTGGGCGAGTTGAGCCGCTTGCCCGCGAAACGGTCGCACAGCACGGTGATGCCGCCGTCCCACTCGGTGCGCGTGACCCGGCGGGTGCCGTGTTCGCAGGTTACCAGCCGGCCCTGGCGGTCGCGGGTGTTGCCGTTGGCGTGGTTCGACGGCTGACGGAACACGCTCACCGCGCCTGACGACTCCTCCCACTTCATGATGCGGTCGCCGGGGATGTCGCTCCACAGCAGGTAGCCGCCGTCGCCGAACCACACCGGCCCCTCCGCCCAGCGGCAGCCGGTGGCGATCCGCTCGATGGCGGCCAGCGGCAGCCGGTAGCGGGCAAAACGCGGGTCGAGGATGCGGACCGCGGGATCGGGATAGCGTTCGCTGGGCTGCCACATGGCGATTTCTCCTTTAACGTGCGATGCCGGGGTCGGACCGCCTGCGGCTGGAAGGATTACCATGACCGAGCGTTATGCCGCCCCCGCGCTGGCCGCGTTCGCGACCGAGTTGCTCTTTCGCCAGGGCCTCGACCCTGGCAAGGCGGAGGCGACGGCGCGGGTGCTGCTGGAAGGCGACCTGCTCGGCCACACCACGCACGGCCTGGCGCTGCTGGCGCCCTACCTGGACGAGGCCGCCGCCGGACGGATGCGCGGCCAGGGCAGTTGGGCGGTGGTGAGCGAGGCAGGGGCGGCGCAGACCTGGGACGGCCAGCGCCTGCCCGGCCCCTGGCTGATCGAACAGGCCGCCGACTGGGCCGCCGTCCGCGCGCGCGACACCGGCATCGCGGCGGTGTCGGTGCGGCGGAGCTGCCATATCGGCTGCCTCGCCGCCTACCTGCGACGGGTGGCACTCGGCGGGCAGATGCTGGTGATCGCCTGCTCCGATCCCTCGACCGCCAGCGTGGCCCCGTTCGGCGGCACCAGGCGGATGATCACGCCGAACCCGCTGGCGGCCGGCTGGCCCTCGCCGGGCGGCCCGGTGCTGATCGACGTGTCGATGTCGATCACCACCAACGCCATGACCGCCCGCCTGGCGCGCGAGGGCCGCCGGTTCGACCATCCCTGGCTGCTGGACAACGAGGGCGCGGCCACCGACGACCCGGCCGCCTTTGCCGCCGACGGCACCTTGCTGCCGCTGGGCGGGGTCGAGAGCGGACACAAGGGCTATGCGCTGGGCCTGCTGATCGAGGCGCTGACGGCGGCACTCGGCGGGTTCGGCCGCGCCGACGCGCCGGCGGACTGGGGTGCCGCGGTGCTGGTCATGGTGATCGACCCGGCCCGGTTCGGCGGCCTGGATGCGTTCGCCCGCGAGACCGGCTGGATCGAGGATGCGGTCCATGCCAACCCGCCGATCGTCGCCGGTGCCCCGCCCCGGCTGCCAGGGGAGCGCGCGCTGCGGTTGCGTGCCGAGCAGTTGGCGAGCGGCGTGGCGCTGCACCCCTCGATCGTGCCGGCGCTACGTGCGCGGGCACAGTCGAGCGGGCTCGCCATGCCGCAGCCGTTGCCTTGATCCGCGCCGCCGGCCCCGCCGACCTGGCCGCCGTCGCCGGCATCGTCCAGGGCGCCTACGCGCCGTACATACCGCGCATCGGCCGGCCACCGGCGCCGATGCAGGACGACCATGCGGCGCAGATCGCCGCTGGATGGGTGTCGGTGGCGCTGCGCGACGACGTCACTGTCGGGGTCGTCGTGCTGATGCCGCAACCCGGCCACCTGCTGCTGGAGAACGTGGCGGTGACGCCCGCGTGGCGCCGCCATGGCGTCGGTGCCGCGCTGCTGCGTTTTGCCGAGGCCGAGTGCCGCCGGCTCGGCCTGGCGGAGGTGCGGCTCTACACGCATCGGCTGATGGCGGAGAACATCGCCCTCTATGAGCGTATCGGCTACCTGGAAACCGGACGTGGCAGGCAGGCGGGGCTGGACAGGGTGTTCTTCAGCAAGCCGGTCGCGCCATGACCGAGGCCACCGGCGTGATCGTGGTCGGCGCCGGAGTCGCGGGCTTGGCCGCCGCTGCGGCGCTTCGGGAAGCCGGGATCGCCTGCGAGGTGCTGGAGGCATCGCCGCGCATCGGTGGCCGCGCCTACACCACGACGCCCGCCGAACTCGCCGGCGCCGCGTTCGACCACGGCGCGTCGTGGCTGCACGCCGCCGGGCGCAACCCGCTGGTGCCCATCGCCGAGGCGGCGGGCGAGACC